>WTCN01000160.1 GCA_013138555.1 Methyloprofundus sp.
GTCGGTGTGCTGGCGGGGGTAGGGGTTGCCGCTGCCACCGGAGCAGGGACTGCTGGCGCATTGGCCGCTGGTGCTGCGCTTAATGCCGCTGTTAAGGCACTGGCATCATCGCCGCCGACCATCGCCATTAAATTACCCGCGATACTGGAAGCCATTTCCGCTTTTGCCTGTGCGGCAACGGCGGCTATATCCACTTCTGTTCTATCAACCCCTGCAAGACCTTTTAAAGTACGCCAGAAATTACGCCTTTCTATAGTCGAGTGAACAATTTCAGAGTCAATGACAACACGAACCAGGGTATTGCTCTCAGGATGTACTGCATGAATATAGGCAATGCTATCAGCCATTTCATCATGCTCTAAATCAATGAATTCATGCAATGGCAGCATGTCATCATTCCACTGCGAGGGAGGAACAAATTTAAAGTGCTTCTGGAAACGGCCTTCGGTCATGGCCCAGTCGGCAAAGGTTAATGGCACAGTCATAGTATCTTCAATGCCATATTCATCGACGAATTTTAGTTCATAAGTCGTCCAGTCTTTGTCTAGGTCTGGGTTGCCTTTTAATGACATGCTTTTTTCCCAGGTGTCATCTTCACGTGGGTCATAAGTCATTAATGGGTAGGCACGTGCTTCCACAGCCAATTTGCTTTGCATATCTGCGGCATCATCGGCAACACCGTGTTCAGGCTGGCAGACGGCATAGATATTAAAAATTGCCGGACCGCGATAGTTTAAACCATCTATATAGCCTTCGATTAAGTGGTTTGGATGGGCAATCGAGCTTTGTAGAGTATAAGTGGTTCTATGCGCCATCGAAATCAGGCTCATTTCTTTACGTCGCTCGGTTTTTCCTTTCCACTCTTTGCCGTAAGGTGCCATATCCGATACCTGGCCTATAAAGCCCGAGGTACAGGCCTGACCGCCGGTATTGGAATAAACCTGGGAATCCAGAATCAATATTTTCAGCGGCATACCTGACCTAATGCTACGCGATAGGTTCTGGAAACCTATATCATACATCGCACCATCGCCACCGACCGTGACCACAGGTGGGCAAAGCAGGTACTCTTCTTCGCTGAACTGGTGCCAGTCAAAGTATTTAAAGAAATGCGCACTCTCTTGTTTATCGTATTTTCCGGCAATTTCCAGCTCTGCCATACGGATGGCTTTAAAGCCTTCCGCCATTTTGACCATATGCCCTTCAAAGATTCCCATCGCTAAAGAGGGAGCATCCTGAAATAAATTATTCGCCCATGGGAAAGGGTAGGGGTTAAAAGGAAAAGTAGAACCCCAGACAGATGAACAACCTGTACTGTTGGTAATCCCCATTTCGACACGGCCATTGCCGGTTACGCCCTGGGTATATTGCCATTTTAAATGTTTAAGTTTGGCGACAATCTGTGCAGCCCACTTAAGCCACTTGGCATCAATCGGGTCACTGGCTTTGCCTTCGCTTAAAGAGCTACTTAGATTTGTTAAGGTTAAGTCAACATTTTTATTCGCTTCAATCGCCGCTTCTACAGCTTCTATATCGCTAATATCCAGTTTTTCTGCTAATTTCAGGCGGATATGTTTTTCCATGCCTGTTATCAGCTGCTCAATCTTTGCCACTTGCTTTTTAGCGCGCGGCTGCATTAGCGCGGTTACCGTGCCAGTGAATAAATGCACTATGGTTTTTTCACCACAGCCCAGACACGCACCGTCGCCACAGTTCATTGATGAATAGGTGCGTTTATCCAGCATCATCGTGGTCAGCGCACCGATTTTTTCATCTAAATCATCAATACGTTTGTATTTAGGGTTAGACGTGGGTAAATCGTTCCAGTATTCCCAGTCACTACGCAGAGTAGCGATACTTTCTACCGTTTGCTTGACGGGCTCCAGGGCTTCATCAGGACACACTTCGACACATTCCATACAACCTTTACAGGTCATCGGATTGATGGTGATAGAAAATAGGCCGCCATTATTCGGTGTGCGTTTATTGACGGCATCATGATAAGGCTTGGTGATGGCAAATTTAAAATCGCCCATCGCTTCCTTAAACCAGTCAAACTCTTGCCTAACTTCTGCCTGTTGCTCTTCGGGATATTCCTTAATGGTTTCGCCAATCGACTTGTTGAAAATCGGATCTAAAACCGTGCCTTCGGATTTATCAGCGGTTAAGGCATGATATTTTTTCTCCACATTACGAATGGCGCGGCGTAAGTGTTTAACCGTTTTCCCCGTTTTTTCTATACGCGTGATATTGGTTTCAAACACTTCATTCACGCTATTGATCAAGCCTGGAATGGCGCTATCAGGACAGACGGTATAACAGTCACCACAGGCAGTACAATTTTCAGGTATCCAGATAGGATGCTCGAAACGTACTTGCGTCATATCCCGATAAATACCACTGGCCGCCGGGATAATGCTCAGTGCCATAAACGGATCGGCTAAATTATCATTGGCGCGTCCATTAATATAGTTAGTCCCGGTTTGCTCAAAAAAACGATGAATATCGGAGAGCGGATCATCATTCGCGGGCTTTTGTAACAGCATTAAGGGTGCGGTCAGTTCTTTTTTGACTGCCCACGGTGCAACATCACCCACTTGCATCTCTGCAACAATCAGGTGTTTGGTTTCTGTAAAACCCCGTTTGACGGTACGGAAATTATCTTCGACAACCTGCTCACCCTTGCTACCAAATTTGGCTTTAATGGTGTCATGAATGGCTTGCAGAATATCGTCTTTGCTTTTGCCTGCATTTTTTGCAATCGGGGAAGACTCAAAAAATGCACCCTGGAAAGCAATGCCCTGCATACGGAATTGTAAGTCAGGATGGTTGGTTTCTTCGCGTGCGATTTTAAAACCATCTAGGTAAGCGACTTTAATATTTTTATCGACAATATATTGTTGTGATGCTTTAGGAAAGGTACGCCAGACTTCTTCTGGAGTTTCCAGATCACTCTGGATAATAAATACACCATTTTTATTCAAACCGGCTAAGGGGTTGGAATGGCTAAAAACATTGGGGTCGGGTGCGATGACTACATCGACATGTGCATATTCGCAGGTAATGCGAATAGGTTCCGGTGCAGCTGATAAATAATAAGTGGTCGGCTGGCCTTTTTTCTCCGAGCCGTATTTAGGGTTTGCTTTGATATTGTAATCCAGCAAATCAAATAAGGTCATCGCCAGGTTTTTACCGGTGGTAATTGCGCCCCAGCCACCGACAGAGTGCATACGTACGGTGAGTGAGTCTTTGGGCATAAGGTTCGGGTTTTCCGAGCCTTTTAATGCCAAATGACGGATGTCAGGATAGGCATCGACCACCGCTTGTTGTTGCAATTCCTGTTTAGGGGAATAAGCCTGGCTACGCACAAAGTCGATACCAAGATAGAAAAATTTCTTGCGCTTACCTTCAGGTAGCATATTTTCAATCGCGGCAATAATCCCTTCGGGCTGTAAATCACGACTGCCTAAGCCAAAGCAGGCTGAATACAGTGGCGAGGTATCAGTGACTTTATTATAGGAAGCATATTCAGGGAAGGGGATTTCTTTAGCATGACCGTTTTCAAAGGCTTTGGCCATCGCATTACGGATTTCCGAAATTAGCGGCAGATCTTCTGATAAAGGCTGATCGGTGCGTTCCATCACGGTAATGCCTTTGCGGCCTTTAGCGACGGCAGAAATCAGGTCACCCGGGAATGGACGGAAAAAAGTCATATTGACTACGCCCACTTTGATTTTACGTGTGTCACGTAAATAATCGGCTGTGGCCTGTGCGGTATGAATCACACTCCCCTGTGCGATAATTAAATACTCTGCGTCATCACAGCGGTATTGACCAATACGCTTATAGAGCCTACCTGTTAATTGATACCATTCATCCATGCACTCATCAGCAAAGCTTTGTACATGATCAAAAAAGTAAGGACGTTGCCCTGCAACCGATTGCATATAGGAATCCTGGTTTTGCACCACACCTGACATCATCGGTTTATCAACATCCCAGACCGCAGGTATCCGGCGACGGGTATCGCCATATAAAATACGCTGTGCAGAGGTCGGGCAGTTGATAATATCGTCAGGTAAGCCTAGGAACTCTTCGATTAATTCACGTTCAGGTAGTTGTAAATCTTCGATTAAATGCGAGGTTAAAAAACCGTCTTGACCGACTGCAGCTGGGTTTAAGCTCAGTTCAGCAATTTTACGGCTAATAATGTTTAAATCCGCGACTTCCTGATTATTTTTAGCAAAAACCTGGATAAAGCCAGTATCATCCATACAGTGATAGTCATCATGACCACAATGTACATTTAACGAGGCTTTGGTCATGGCGCGACAAGCAATATTTAACACATAAGGCAGGCGTTTACCCACGGCGGCATATAAAGACTCATGCATATAGGCGATGCCTTGCGATGAGCTAAAATTAGTCGCACGCAAGCCCGTCATCGACATGCCGGCAGTAATCGCAGCAGCAGCATGTTCGCCTTCTGGCTCGACAAAAATAAGCGGGCGACCGGAGATATTAATATGCCCTTTGCTTTTTTGTTCTGCCCAGCCTTCACCCATATCCGTGGATGGCGTAATCGGAAAGGCACCTGCGGCATCACTGGCTTCGCGTTCGCACATGACGACCGCCGTATTGCCATCCATTGCCATACGAATACCCGGGTATTTAAATTGTTTGTCTTTTTCTTTTTTGCCAAAAAATGCCATTTGGTTTCCTTCTAAAAATGGGGGTGCAGTCTTAGGGTACGATTTAACGCTGTAATTATATTAATATAAGGGGTAAATAAGCAATTTTAAAGCCCTTATCCTAGTGGTAGTGCTGTACCACGATGTGGTTTCATGCCTTCTTTGCCCTTACTGGCATGTGTGGAGCCTAGCTTGCTATGAAGCCAGACGATTGCTCCGGTTGGGCAGCGCTCAATCGGTGTGCGGTCGACATCAAAATCCTGATATTTTGCATAATCAATCACCGCAAGATTATTTTTTATTTCTATTAAGCCGGTTGGCGCATCAACCACACATTTTTCACAGGCGGTACAGGCTACTTCGCATTCTTGTTGTGCGGTGTCGCCTTCATCTAGGCTTTTACAGGCAACATAAAGCTTCTGACTGACAGGCATCAAGGTAAATAAATCTTTCGGGCAGACGACGACACAATCATTACAGGCAGTACATTTATCTTCAATCACAATGGGGAGGCCATGTTCATCCATATAGATAGCGTCAAAATCACAGACATCAGCGCAATCCCCCAGACCTAAACAGCCCCAGCTGCAGCCTTTGCCACCACCGGAAACTACAGAAGCAGCCTGGCAGGATTTTAAGCCTTGATATTTTGCGCGTGTGTATGCCACATGAGTTCCGCCAGCACATGCCAGGCGTGCGACAATCTTTTCATGGTCGCCCATGCCAATACCCAGATAGGCTGCAATGTCAGCATTGCCTTCGGGTGAGTTAACGGTACAGGCGGCAGGGTTTTTGCTTCCTGCAACAACAGCTTCAGCAAAGGGGCGGCAACCAGGCGTACCACAGGCTCCACACTGGGCTTGTGGCAGCATCTCGTCTACTTCTTCAATGCGCGGGTCTTCGTAAACAAAAAGTTTTTTATTGGCAATTGCCAGGATGATTGCAAGTACTGCACCGAGAGCAATCATAAATAGAGCGGCAGTGACTATCGTTGAAACCATGGTAATGTTTTTAAACTGAGATGAAAGGTTGGTTTTTTACTGCATTTAGGCTTTGCCATGCATTTTTAGCGTTATATCTATGGATAATAATGCTTATTTGAAAATAAGTAGAAAGTATGCAGTGTGTTGTTTTCATTCCGTTCCTTGGATGAATAGTGGTGGTTTAATAGATTACATAAAAATGGGGA
The DNA here is from genome assembly GCA_013138555.1 of Methyloprofundus sp. Classification (GTDB taxonomy): domain Bacteria; phylum Pseudomonadota; class Gammaproteobacteria; order Methylococcales; family Methylomonadaceae; genus Methyloprofundus. The sequence continues at coordinate 5,881 of WTCN01000160.1, forward strand.
CAGTTCTACAACTAATCAAGCGAATGCAAAATAGCTTTTATTGCAAAAGTCATTGATTACACCTCTGCAGACACAGCTATCTTATCATGAAAATAGTATGATGAGACTTATATTACTTGACTGTTCGGATAATAAATGAATTTTTTTAGGGGGGTTAAAGCACATAGAAAGTTGTTAAATACTCAGTTTTTAGCGATAATGCCAATAATTTAATAACGATGGTTAGAGATTATGAATGAAGCGATGACGCAAGGGGTTGAATTAATGCTCACTGGTATGGGCATTGTTTTCCTTTTTCTGGTGATGTTAATTGGTGCAGTAAAACTAATGGCTTACTGTGTGGCGACCTTTCTTCCTGAGGTTGAAGCCGCTCATGTCAGCACATCACAGGGTCAGAAACCTTCTACTAATGTTGTTACCCCCATAGTTACTGCGGCAATAACCGCTGCAGTTCATCAACATAGAGCTAGACATAAATAGCTTGTATATCTATTGTTTTATCGCCCAAAAGGCTTTAGAACCAATTGCTTACTCAAAAGGTAAGCAAATCCACGACGTAAAAAAGTCATAGGAAATATAATAAATGACACAGAATAATAGGCCTGTAGGCATAACTGAAGTCGTCCTAAGAGATGCACACCAATCTATTTTAGCAACACGTTTACGCATAGAAGACATGTTGCCTATTTGCGAAAAATTAGACCAAATTGGTTATTGGTCCATTGAATCCTGGGGCGGTGCAACATTTGACTCATGTATTCGCTACCTGGGGGAAGACCCATGGGAAAGATTACGCTTATTAAAGGCAGCAATGCCTAATACACCACAGCAAATGTTATTCCGTGGACAAAATATATTAGGCTATCGGCATTATGCGGATGATGTGGTCGATAAGTTTGTTGAACGCTGTGTGGTTAATGGCATCGATGTATTCCGCATTTTTGATGCGATGAATGATATGCGTAATATTGAACATGCTGTCAAAGCGGTGTTGAATACCGATGCCCATGCACAAGGTACGATTTCATATACTTTAAGCCCAGTACATACAACCGCTAAATGGCTTGAACAAGGCAAGCAAATTGAAGATATGGGTGCTCACTCTATCTGTATTAAGGATATGGCAGGCTTATTAACGCCTTATGCTGCCTATGATCTAGTCTCTCAGCTTAAAGCTGCTGTCGATATTCCGGTTCATCTGCATTGTCATGCGACCACGGGCTTAAGTGTTGCGACCTTAGTTAAAGCGATTGAGGCGGGAGTTGATAATGTTGATACCGCGATTTCTTCCTTAAGTATGACTTATGGTCATAGTCCTACTGAGACAATTGTTGCCAGTATGGCTGGACAGGCGCGTGAAACAGGGCTGGATTTAGAAAAACTGGAAGATATTGCGGCTTATTTTAGAAAAGTACGTATCAAATATGCCGAACATGAGGGTAGCTTAAAAGGCGTTGATGGCCGAATTCTATTGGCTCAGGTGCCAGGTGGTATGCTGACTAATATGGAAAGCCAGTTGAAGCAGCAAGGTGCAGCAAATAAGTTTGATGAAGTGCTAAAAGAGATTCCGCGGGTACGTGAAGATTTAGGTTTTTTACCCTTAGTCACACCTACGTCGCAAATTGTCGGCACGCAGGCGGTACTGAATGTGATGACGGGTGAGCGTTATAAGTCTATTAGCAAAGAAACTGCCGGTGTTCTTAAGGGTGAGTACGGTAAAACGCCTGCGCCTGTGAATGCCGACTTGCAGGCGCGTGTTTTAAAGGATGGAGGCGAAGTCATTTCTTGCCGCCCAGCTGACCTAATCGACTCTGAAATGGATGCTCTTATTGCAGAAGTACAGAATAAAGCACAAGAAGAAGGTGTGACTTTAGCAGACAATGTTGAAGAAGACGCGTTGATTAATGGCTTGTTTGTGCAGGTCGGCTGGAAATTTATCGTTAACCGTGGCAACCCGGATGCCTTTGAGCCAGCGCCGAACCCGGAAGTCTTTGCTGCCGCTAATGCACCTAAAGTGGATGTCGAAAGTTATACCGTTAATGTTAACGGTCAGAGCTTTGATGTTGCCGTAGGACCAGGTGGAACTAATTTAGCTATTTCTGCTGCACCCCAGTCCGCTGCTGCGGTTAATGAAGCGCCTGCTGCAAGTGGTGCTGTCATTGACTCACCCCTTGCAGGTAATATTTTGAAAATTAATACCAGTGTTGGTGCGGCAGTCGCTGAAGGTGATGTCGTGGTGATAATGGAAGCAATGAAAATGGAAACTGAAGTACGCTCTAGGGTGGCAGGCACTGTGAGTGCCATTAATATTAAAGAGGGTGACTCGGTTACCGTCGGTGATGTTTTAATTTCCTTATAGCTGTTTAAAGCTTCCCCCAATCCTTTCTTAAAAAGCACATATCAGCTAGCGTTGATGTGTGCTTATTTCTTGTTTTCAACAAATTTATTTAATAAATAGAGACATTCTATGGAAAATCTCACACGCTTGTGGCAAAGCACGGGAATTTA
>WTCN01000064.1 GCA_013138555.1 Methyloprofundus sp.
AAGTTTTGCTTTAGATGTCAATGCCTTGCTGGCAACTCAAGTACAGACAGCAAGTACCGGGAGATGTGATCGTAGTGATAATTCAGCAGAGGTGGATAGCACCGATATTGAACCGCGTGGAGGGACTACGGTGAGTGATCTGGCTTCAAACCAAGTACCGGAGGCAAGCATATTTATCGGCGCTGGTACGGTATCAGGGCCGCAGGAATTAGAGGTTCGTGCACAGGCAATTTACGACCAGCAACAATGGTTTATAACGGGGAGCGGTGAAGTCGATGGTAATTTTTATGGGCATGTGATCCGGCCACACAAAATGATTACGATAAGGGGGATTAGCGAGAGTTATAGTGGTGAATATTACGTTACACATGTCACTCATCAATTTAAAACCGGCGGTTACACTATGCAGATTAAGGTAAAACGTAATGCCATCGTAGCAACTGGTGATGAGAATTTTTCAACCGATGCTGGCGTTTCTCAGAGTGTGGTGTAAAAAATATGAGTGAGTTAGAAGAAACTGTCGCAGAGTTAGTCAACCAAAACGATAGCAAGCTTTGGGGAAAGTATCGTGGCACGGTTGTCGACAATGAAGATCCTAAAAAAATAGCGCGCCTGACTTTAAGGTTAAACAATCTTTTTGGTGGTGATTTTGTGACAGGGTGGGCTCTACCCTGTTTGCCTTATGGCGGTGAGGCAAATCAAGGGATGCTGTTTATTCCAGAGAAAAAATCACAGGTATGGGTTGAATTTGAAGAGGGAGATATTGATTATCCGGTATGGGTGGGGTGTTATTGGTCCTGTCCGGATGACAGCAGTGAAATCCCTAGGCCTAATGAGCTGGAGGGGAGTGAAGCGGGTGCAGTGCAAGACCCAGTTACGCGGAAAATCATCAAAACACTTAAAGGCCACACGATACAGCTTGAAGATAAAGACGGTGAGGAATCAATCATTATTGTACAGAAGGTGGATGATAAAAAACTAAATATTATAAGCATGGATGCAAGCGGAATCGTTATAACAGATTTTACAGGAAACAAAATTGTGATGAGTAAAGACGCTTTTACGCTGACATCAAAAGTGGCGTTTACAATTGATGCTAGCGGGCAGGCTGTGGAAATAAAAGCGGATACAGTTGATTTTACCAAGGCTTCATAGGATTAAAAGATATGGCCATATTGATCGTTGTAAAGGGTGACAAGGTAGCAGGTGCTGATACTCATAATGTCAGTGGTACTGGTATACCTTCAGCAACGCCACCACCACCGGCCGTGCCTATTACAGCGACAGCTGATTTTGATTATAAAGGTAGTATGACAGATGATCTCAGTGACTTTGTCAGTATCGATGGAAATGTTGTGGCACTGACCAGTAGCAAAAGCAGTTTAGATCCGGGGGAGGGCAGCATAGGTGGGCATGCCGCGATTGCAGCGAAAAATATTACTGCGGTTTCGCCAATTGTTAACCCCGGATCAGAAGTGATTACAAAAATTTTGGACCCGATTGGCACTGGAACGCCTAGTTCAAGTGCCGGAAGTACATTTGTAAAAGTTGACGCTAATGCGGTGTTACTCGATGGCGATAGTATCGATACCTGTGATGGAAAATCGGCTACCGAAAATTCCAGTGTTACTGCACAAAATCAAGATTTTGTGAGTTGTTCAGCATGAAAACAGAATTAGAAGATCAACAAGTGTCTACAGGAAAACAGTATGAATGAAAGTATTCAATTTCCTTTTGCAATAGACGATGCCGGTATCACTGAAAAGAATAACAGTCTGGATAAGGAAATTCAGGGAAAAATTATTCAGCTGTTGTTTACCGCTCCGGGAGAGCGAATTAACAAACCGGAGTTTGGCTGCGGCTTGCTAAATCTAGTATTTGAACCTAATGATGACATTTTGGCTGCGGCTTTGGAGTTTACGATTGGGCAGGCATTACTGCGTTGGTTAGTTGATGACATTATGGTTGATGGTGTGGATGTTGAATCGCACGATGAACGGGTGAGCGTATCCATTGCTTACACCATTAAAAAAGAATACAAGAAAAGTGCCGTGCGTATCACTTTTAAATAGGCTTAATAAAACTTAAGGCGGGCAAATAAAATGGCGGAAATTAAACAGACATCTCAGGGGAAAGTCGTTGACTATATGGCAAGAGATTACAATAGTTTTTTGCTTGCTATGCGCGAACAGATTCCAGAAGTCCTTCCCGAATGGACTGACTATCAGCATGAAAGTGATTTTTCAAATGTTATCCTGCAATTGTTCAGCCAGATGGGCGACATTATCAGTTACTATCAGGACCGCATTGCCGGTGAAAGCTTTCTTAGTACCGCGAAAGAAAGGCGCAGTATTATTGAACACCTGAATTTGATTGGCTACCGGCTTGCGACGGCCTCACCTGCAGTGACTGCCTTGACCCTGACGGCGGCAAGTGATAACAACGGCGTGTTGACTATACGCAAAGGTAACGCTTTTGCGACTAAGAGTACGCAGGATAATCCTCCGCTGAGGTTCGAATATGGCGGCGATAATTTTACCATTGACTTTGGTAGTGACCCGAATATTGTCATTAATACAGACGGTTCAAAAAGTTATGATATTCAGGTAGAAGAAGGTCGCTGGATTGAAGATGATGTGCTGGGAGTATCGAATGGTCAAGCCAACCAGCGTTTTTCTCTTAGTCAACGTGAAATTATCTTGCGTACTTTTGGCTCCAGCGGTGAAAAGACTGATGTGACGGTTAACCGTGATATTAGTTTGCTAGTTGAGCTAGGTAGTGAAAGAAAGGAATGGACACTGCAGAAAAGTTTTGCCTTTAGCCGCGCAGATCGGGAAGATTACACCATAGAAATAGATGAAAATGATAATGCGACTATTGTGTTTGGTGACGGGAAATTTGGCGCAATACCAGCAAACAACGCTAGTATTAGCGTGAGCTACCGGGTAGGTGGCGGAAACAAAGGCAATGTTCTGGCAAATACCATCAAGACCATTTTTGATGCACCGGAACTGAATTTAGCCGCTATTAAGGTGGTTAATAAATCGCCGGCAACAGGAGGTTCTGACAGGGAAACTATTGATCATGCCATTTCCCATGCACCTAAGGTGTATCGTTCTTTACAGCGGGCTGTCGCCGCGCAGGACTATGAAGCACTGGCACTGACGAATAAATCCGTGGGAAAAGTACGTGCGGAATCTGCAAGCTGGAATACGGTAACCTTGTATATAGCACCTTCGGGAGGAGGCTATCTAAGTCACACTCTAAAAGCTGATTTAAGAAGTTTTTTCGAAGATAAGCGCCCCTTGTCAACCAGTGTTGAATTTGACGATGTGGACTATGTGGAAGTTTTTGTCAGTGCCGCAGTTGATATTGAAAGCTATTACTCAAATGCCGAAAAAAAGGATGAAATAATATCTGCAGTGGCAGAACTTCTAGCATTTGAAAATGTAGATTTCAAACAGCTTATTTATTTAAGTAAATTCTATGAGGCAATTGAGTCGATTAAAGGTGTTAAAGCTGCGGTTATTACTGAATTTCGCAGAGAGAACCCTGCTCATGATGGACTTAATGATAAGCCACTGGGAAAAATTGAGCTTCTTGTCAATGAAATTCCGGTTGTGCCTGTAGCAAGTGAATACAGTCACGGAATTAAACTAGAGCTTATCGGAGGATATTAGTAATGCCAATATTGACTAATATAAAAGCTCAGGCTCATGCCAAGGGAAATCAGATAGATTTATCCTGGCTTAATCCCAATGCTGCCGGTTATCCGAATATTAGAATTGTCCGGCGGGTGGATCGCTATGCGACGCACCCTGAAGATGGTGATCAACTTGTTGATGTAGAGAATACCAGTGGCATTAGAGATACGCAACAGCTTAAATCTGAAACAGTCTACTACTATAGTCTTTTTCCATTTCGTAATGATCCTCCTGAGTTTTATATAGATCGCCGTAATCGTGCTTCGGCCATGGCGACTGCACCTTATGGGTTTGCCGAGCTGTTATTTCAGCATATGCCGGCAATTTATCATCGTTATGATAAAACCTTGCCGAATCTGGAGCTGGACTTAGGTTCAATGTCGGATGTCAATAAGGAGCGCGGTCAGTTGCGCCGCTTTTTTGAATTGGCTGGCGGACAATTAGACTATCTATATAGTCATATCAGTGCTGCAAAAAACTGGAAAAATCCTGACCTCGTTCACGGTAATTTATTACAGCTGATGAGTGAATGGATAGGCTGGAATACGGATACGCTGCTGGAGTTTGATGCGCAAAGACAAGAGCTAAAAAATGCCCCCGCTGTCTATGCCTCTCTGGGGACGTTACCGGTTATGGAAGCCAGCGTTAAGCGTATCAATAACTGGGAAAGTCGTAGTAAAGAGTTTGTACATAATATTGCACTCTCCAATAATCCGGAACGTTTGAATCTATGGTGGTGTCAGCGTGAAGATGGTGGCTGGCTGGAAGAGTCCGAGCTGTTCTCAATTGATCATTGCTATGAAGGGGGGATTAGTTGCACAGAGGTTGCAGAAAATCATTATTATCTGTTTTACCACACACAAAGGAGTCAGTGCTGGGATATCTGGTATATAGAACACACAGAGCAAGGCTGGTTACCTAGCCAAAAATTATCTCATCGCAAAATTATAGATAAAGAAGCCAGTTCGGTTTTTATTGATGGCATACTGCGAGTGTTTTGGAATGGTTATGATGACAATTTGCGTCTATGGAATATTTATTACTGTTCACTGATAGACGGCACGTGGTCTACTATTCAAACCTTTGCTGCAGCGCATCAAACAAAGCTGCCAAAGGCCGTAATAATTGAAGAAGACTTGTGGTTATTCTGGTCGGAGAAGATTAATGGTCGCTGGGGCTATCGTTATGCTGTCGGGCAGGTAGATCCAGATAATAATGCGATATTGGAATTTCTGGATGTTATTGATTTTCCCGGTGATGAGGGTGAGTCACCGCAAGTTATTGCTGATGTGTGCATCGCTTACCGCAGTGATCCTACACCAAATTTTTATATTTTCTGGGCGCGAAAAACTCAGGATAATTTAAATAGCTGGCAACTGGCCTATCGCCATAGTGACGACCCGAATCTAGGCGTGACTAACTGGAGTGCAATTCATATTTTTTCAATGCCAGCGGGTGAAAGTATAAGAGAGCCACATATTCAAATTCAGAATGATGGTAATCCGGATCTATATGCCAGTCTAAATTCCGGTGATTCAGGCTGGTCCATCTGGAGTGCACACCTAGATAGTTTTGATACTGCCCCCGACGCAGAAACAGATACATGGAATGATGTGAGCGAGATCATTGCTGGGAACTATTCCTATCGCTCTCCCTTCTACTTTCAGGCAGGTGGTAGCGAAAGCTTATTCTATCGCAGCAATCAGCACCTAGTGTACGAAAGCAAGCTATATAAAGCAACACAGATGAATGACTGGCGCTATTCTGGTACGACAACAGTCGATACGCGTAATACTAACAAGATGCAACTGCGCGGGCAATTCGAAGACTTTCAGAGTTATAGTTTTGACACCGGTAATAAAGGTCTACGTAATAATGATAACTGGTATGGACGAGATACCGTAGGCATATATTACAACGCAGAAACACTGGATACAGATGAAATTAATTTAAAAATTGAACGTTTGAAACCGGTGTTAAAAGAATTTATGCCAATCACCGATCGTGCTGTCTTTATTAACGAAACTTCTATGTAGAGTGAATATGTTTACAGCTATAGCTCCACTAAGCGTGAAGCAGCTGTTTATATCGTTTCTAGCTATGAAGATGAAAGGTTTTACTGATGAGGGTTTATAAATAATTAAGGGGGCTTTCCTTTACCGGAATTTGGCTTATTTGGGCAATATGATACGGATGATTACATGATTGATTATGTGAGACATCTGGTAATTCAAATAGGTGAAACCGACACTTTTACGAGAACAATCAGATTAATATTCTGACAAATATGCAGGGGTATATGGATGGGTGATTATTCGAGAAATACATTTGAGTTAACAAACATAATGCATCAGCTATTGAGTGGTGTCTCGGTGAGTGATCCACAACATTATGTCGGAGTTCGCTTGCAGCAAGCGCGCCCGATACTGGAATCTGATATTAATGAGATAGACGAGATTCGCAAGGCAGAGACGCAAACTTTATTGGGTTCGTTTATTGGTAATGGTGTTCCGAGTGTTAATGCTGGATTTGAAATAACGGCTAGTGGTTCTATCAATAATTTTACAGTTACCGCAGGGCTTATTTTGGTCGATGGCATTATTGTGATTAATGAATCCGTTACCACCTACCTGGCACAAAAACAAAAGGCCCTTGTTGAGGCACTGACTCAACCAGCTGGAAGTGAGGATCGGATAGATCTGGTTTACCTTGATGTCTGGGATGAGGAAATTGGTGCAGTTGGCAGTAACTATGACGATGATCGGCTAATCAATCAGCAAGTAGGTATTGAAACTGCACGCCGCATTGCGAGACAGTGGGTCGTGCGTGTTGAGCAGGGGGTTCAGGAATTGCCGGAAGAGGCACAGAAACCTGGACATAAATATGCCAGATTGGCATTGATGGAAAGGTCCACAAGCACAGATACTATTCAGGACAATATGCTTATCGACCAACGAAAATTGGGCATAACCCTGGCAGACAATCTAAAAATTCCGATCTATATGCGTCGCGGCATTGAGAGCATTGATTCTCAACGTTTTGCCAATATGCTAAATGGTTTGCGAACTACCCTGTTTACTCGGTTAGTTGATAATTCTATTCCTTTTAAAGCCATGGGGCCTGATAACTCTAGTCAACAGCGAAACGAGGCTCTGATCCTGATGTCCATGCAGGCGCTTATGCATTTGTGCCAGCTTGGAGAAAACCAGGCTTTGGCAAATAGTCTTGACAATGAAGATGCACTTGCTTTTTTAGGACGCTTGTATACGGCACAAAACGACTGGCTAGGGATTATGAGTGATATCGGTAATGAAGACTCAATTGCCGATACTTTTATTAACGAATATCAGCCTTTTCTGGGTAATGAACTCAGTGAGACTGGCTTATTGTCAGCCATTAATGTCAGTTTGATTCATGCTGTTCTTGCTCAGGAAGAACTTAATGGCTGGCTTTCCGGGTCTATGGGTAATAATCTGCCAGAGGGTGAAGTTCATGCGGTCTACCTGGCCGTCACACCTTACGAAAATTTAGCGTTGAGTACAGCCTATGATTTCACTTACGAGATCTCTGCCAACTTTAGCTCACCAGACGGCCAGAACGAGGAGTTTGAAGTGATTGTCAATATTGATAGTGCTTTTGGCTCGTTTTCAGTCGATCAGCAAACACTTGTTCTGTCACCACCGGAAGAATCCGTTATTGTGACTGTGACGTTAGTGCCCTCAGGCGGATTGGCGACTGCAAACCTAAATGTTGTTGCTCAGGCATCACGCAACCCGATTAATATTAGATCCTCTCAGGCACCGATTGTACTGGAAACTGGCGAGTTACCCCCCGTCGCTAACTTTTATTTCTATACCGGTCCCTTATCGCCAATCAGTCGCGTTTTCTCAATACCACAGAATCAAATAGCCAGCGCATCGGGCCGGAGCGTATTGTTCAGACTGCGCAATGACAGCGATAGTGAAACCAGAACCTATCGGGTGCAAGCGCAAATTGTGCCTGAAGTTGCGGATGCGAGCGGCTGGAGCCCGTTAGTATTAACGGAGGTGGATGATTCGCCGATTATCCTCAATGCCGATAATGATGTGGATGTATTCGCCCGGATCTTCGCAAATGACCCAGGCAATATTCCGCCTATAGGGACGGCAGGTGTCATCATCAGTAGCGCAGAATTGATTGATCCTGTGACAGAACCCCAGGAACCACTGACGGTGACAGTCCCCTTTGTCATTATTAACCCTACATCCTAGAAGGAGTCAGGCATGAAGATAGATCAGAAAATAAGAAACTTGTTTGCATGGCTTAGCTATCTATTATTATGCAGCTTTTTTTCGGTTTTTGCCTGGGCTGATAACCTCAATAGCAATTGTAGCAACACAACTGTTAACAATACCGGTGATGATGGCTGTTATACCGTCACTTTAGTGACAGCTGATGTATCCGCTATTACTATAGATGCTACAGAGCCCCCGGGTGAATGGTCAACGGCTTTTACTAAAAATCTAAATACTGAATCTGGTCACTCGGGCACGGTAAGATTTTTACGTTCGATTGATGCCTATTATATTCGGGTCGAGATTATCGGCGGTAGCTATCAACCTCAAGACAGAATTTCGGTTTATTTTGATGTGCTGCATAATCATGGCATCGACACCGATGATATTGAATTCAGAATTGTTAGAGACATTAATTCGCCCAACCATCAAAAAATAACTAATGCGGGTGCAGCAGCCTGGAATCCAGGTGCTGCAAACAGTGAATTAAGTATAATCCGCCCAGATGGACGCTGGATTGCTGTTATGAAAATTCATAAAGATGACCTCGGTCTAAGTGATCTCCCGTCGATTATTGGCTTTGGCGTACAGGCTCAGGACCCGGCCGATTCTGGGGCAGAAATCGAATGGCCGCATACCTTTTTGCCTTTTAATCCAGCGGATACATGGGCTAATATCAAATCTCGCTATCCCATCGAATACATGATTGTAATGGATTGGTCGGGCAGCATGCTGAGTCCTACTCAATCAGGAGGGGTGGATCGTAAATGGGATAATGCGATGACTGCCACCAACTACCTTTCCAATATATTGGCGATTCTACGTGATGCGATTTATTTTGATGATCAGCTAGGTATTACAACATTTGGCTGGAACTGTAGTGGGGGTGACATAACAATGGCGAGGCCACTGCAAAGTATTTCTTCTTTTCCCTGGACGGGATTTACAGAGGGTATAAATGCGCCTGAATTGAATTCTTGTACCCCTATTGCAAGAGGTCTGGAGGATGGTTTTTCTATACTGGGATACAATGCTCAAGAAACTCAGCGGGTGGTTTTATTGCTTACCGACGGTATGCATAATAGGCCTTCGGGTGATAATTTTGATACTGAACCCGATGGCATAAGCTATAAAGCGTGCAATAGCTCTGCGTGGGATATCTGTAGTGATAGCCTGATACAGGTGAATAGCATCGCTTTCGGTGAAGGTGATGGTTATGTTGATACAGAACTAGTGAACAAAATACGTCATCATTATAGTGGCGAACTGGGTACAAGCTATAATCTCGCGACAACGAAAACGGGGTTAAAAGAAGCCTTTATCTCTTCTCTGGATGAAATCTATCAGGTGGATATTGCTTTAAGTGAGGTGCCGCCTGCAAGTTTTCCTGTCGATTCCAGTAACCAGCGGATGATTGCTATTGTTTCCTGGAATAACGAAGCCAGTGCAGTCCCGATTAAATTTCAAATTGATGAGGGTGGCTGGACGGACGCTATCTGCAACCCAGCGTCTCAGGCCGATACCCATTTTGGTTTTGCAGCCTGTGCTGTAGATAATCCTGAAGCGGGGACCTGGCGTGTTGTTGATGCGGGAGACAATCTTGTGGGTGATTATCTGTTTGTCTTGATGGATCTCAATTTACGTGCACGATTCAAGGTTGAGCAACAAGTGCATGGTACTGGAATGGGGATCATGCTCACTGCCGATTTGAATCAGGGCGGTGTGCCTCTTACAGATGATGCCGCCCATCCGGTCAGCGTTATAGTTGATATAGAAAAGCCGCAAGCTGGGCTGGGAAACCTGTTATCAACCGTTGACCCTTTGACTTGCCAACGCGCTGAGCCGCAATTACCAAAAATCAATATTGATGGGCGTAACTTCTCAATTTTAACTCATTCCCGAGTTGCGGGTGTGTCGCTTAAGCCACAAAGTAGCGATCCTGCCGCCGCACATTTTCAGTTAGCGGCCAGCATTTTATCCGCATGCACTCAGTACCCATTGAATCGGAAGGTGATTGCCAATGTAGAGTTGCATGATAATGGTCGCAATGGCGATATTACTGCAAACGATGGGATATACAGTCGTCAATTTAATAATACTCAATATGAAGGCAGTTATGTTTTTCGTTTTAAAGCCAGTGGAAAATCGCTTATCGGTGATGATTTTTTAAGAACAAAATCCACCGCAGAATTTGTCCGGGTAAAGGTTGCTGCAGCTGAAACTAAAGCGAGTAACCGGATATTAAGTAGGAACGGATCTTTTATTACCAGGGAATACAGCATCATTCCACGGGATATTTTTAAAAGCTACCTGGGCCCGGGACACCTTGGAGATATTAGATTTAAGGTTTCAGGGGGCACTCAAATGGGAACAATACAGGATTATAATAATGGTATTTATGCGGTTTTAGTTCGCTATGATAGTAATATTAATGAACCTACCGTCGTGCCGATAGTTCAGGGTACGGTCATTATTGATAAGGACACTCAAGATCCTTTAGGTAAATATTACTCTATCTTGTTGCTTATTTTTTTGCTTTTGTTTCTGATGTTCTGGCCTAAACAAAGCCAAACTTAAGTTAAACGAATCAGGCCTTAGCAATAGATAGTGGAAAGCTAATTTCCTATTCTTGGCAGCTTGAGTTGAAGTTTTTTGTGTAATCTAAGGCCTGCTGAAAGCCATGGGGTACGATGTTTGTGCTTATTTTTTGGGGAGCGCTATGCCTTAAAGGTTTTTTTGCAGATAGGAGTTTTTATTTATCAGTTAAAGTAAGGAGTGACTATGTCTTTAAGCACTATTAAATCAAAATCTCATCATACGAATAAACCCCCTATCCTATCTAATCGGGCGAGGGGTGCAACTGTAGCTGTAGCAAAAAAGTATTATGCCCCGATGCCTAGAGCTCTGGGTAATCAAGGCATGATTCGTGCGCATCAACAGACCCTACAGGCCAAACTAAAGGTTGGCTCAGTCAATGACGCATACGAACAACAGGCTGATCAAGCTGCCGAGCGGGTGATGAGTATGTCATCGCATCGAGATATTTCACAGAATGTACAAGCTGGTAGCACTGACAGTGTGATACAACGCCAGGCTAGGGGGATGGTTTGCACTGAAGAAAAAAATCATACAGTTCTAAGAAATCCCTCCCATCATTCTAATACTGCCGTGAATTCTTGCAGTGCTGATTTTCCTCAAGGTGGGTATCCTTTGTCTACAGCGGAAAAGGACTTTTACGAACCTCGTTTTTCTCGTGATTTTAATCAGGTTCGCATTCATACCGGGAGTGCTGCTGCCAAGGCAGCACAAAGCATTAATGCCAAAGCATTTACCCTGGGACAAAATATAGTATTTGACCAAGGGCAACACAATCAGTCAAGGGATGGGCGACGTTTGATGGCGCATGAATTGGCACATACACTACAACAAGCCAGTCATCAAACAGGGGCACATGAGGGTGTGCTGCAGCGGAAAGAAAGTTCTCCCGACAAAACTCAGGATACAGGTGGGATCAGCGTGACGGATGTTTTTCCATTTCCTCAGGGAAGCAAACTGGTATTAGCCCGTATCATGGATGACAGGATCTTTGCCATCATATCAGCTAGTGATGATCCTGAACAAAAGAAATTGGCGACTGCGCTCAAGGCCATACATGGTGTTAGGGTAACCGTTACGACGGCAACGCCCGATGACTTTGTTGCTATTGCCAATAGTGTAGTCAGGGTCCCTGCACAGGATGAAATTCCGGAAAAAAAGCTAACAGATCTCACCTTGAGATTTCATCGGTCTGGCACAGATTTTACTTTTTCTATGATGGCAAAGGAAGGTAAGTCGACCACTCTAACCGCTATTATGCCAACACAGAAAGGGCTAACTGCCAAAAAAGATAAGGATGGTACAATTATTTTATCATCGACGGAGAATGATAAAACTGTACCGCAACTTCGTGTGACTCAAGAGAAGAAAAGTATCATGATTGAGGCATTTACTGAAAGCATTTCACCAATGATTAGTAAGATTATGCCGGAGGTCAAAACGATTTCTGTCAATAAACTAGATGATGCCAAAAAAGAGGAAGATATACAAAAGGCTGCGGATAAAATTATGCAGCAACAGGCAAGTCTCAGTCGAACACGAAGCCAGCAGGTAAACTTTGGTCTTGGGGGGACGAAGGTCGATGATACAGTAGCACTTCTTGCGAGAACATCATGGATAATACGCTTTCCCTCTACAGGCATCGCTGCGCTATTTACCGATAATAAACAGCTTGCAACAGGCGTGGGGCAGGTGGTTAATATTCCGCTCGAAGCACAAATACTCTATACCCCGCCATCATCTCTTTTAGGTGGTGTATCTTCAGGCGTTGGCCTGCGTTTACCTATCAGTGTCCCTGTTAATATCAGCATACTGGGCGGGATTAGTGGCGGCAGCATGTTATTTCCAGTGGCTGAAAACAAACAACGGCGCAATGTTTTTGGACCGGCTTTTGGGGTGGCGCTAGGCGTAGAGCTTGGCAGATGGCGAGTCAATTTAAGAGCAGATCATTTATTTAATTTAATCGAAGGCGCGCAGGGGAATGCAGCAGATATTAGCACTTTTTCAGGTAATATTGGAGTTGGGTTTTAAATGTGATCACTCCTTTTCTCTTGGTGTTAATATAGCTGACGAATATAGTTCTATAGAACTGGCTGTTTTTAAATGAGGTTATGAATGAGTTTTGATATTATTTGTTTTGATTGTGATAGCACTTTAAGTGAGATAGAAGGGATAGATGTTTTAGCAGACCGTGCTGGCTGCGGTGCTGAAATGGCGGCACTTACCAATGCGGCAATGAATGGCGAAGTCGCCCTGGAGGCGGTTTATGCACAGCGCCTGGATTTAATTAAACCCGATCGTCAGGCAATTGATAAGCTAGCGGATTTATATATAGAAAAAATGGTTCAGGGTGTAGAAGAGGTATTTCAACAACTGCACAGCCAAGGTAAGCAGGTGCATATTATTAGTGGTGGATTAAAACAGGCAATTTTACCGTTAGCAGAAAAGTTAAATGTTGCTGCAGACCATGTACACGCTGTGGAAGTTTTATTCGCGAGCAACGGAGATTATTTAGAATTTAATCAGCAATCGCCTTTAGCGAGAAATGGTGGCAAAGCCGAGGTTTGTCTGCAATTAAATAAGGCAGGGTTAAAACTTGCTATTGTGGGTGATGGCAATACCGATATGGAAGCAAAAAAAGCCGGGGCTTATTGTATCGGTTTTGGTGGCGTGGTTGCGCGTGATATTGTGCGTGAACAAGCGGATGTATTTACTGAAGAGGCTGATTTGCAGGTGGTTTTACAGTATTTGTCGTAAACCCCACAAGGGGTGAGGAGTAATGCTATAGACTCTCAGAAATTAAATTTCCACTTTGAATCATAGGATGTGCTGAGGCACGAAGCGCATCGCGCTAAAAGGTGCGCTTCGTGCCTCAGCAC
>WTCN01000163.1 GCA_013138555.1 Methyloprofundus sp.
TTAAGGAGAATCAGATGCAAGAAAATAACAAATTAAGCGCCTTTATCCTCGGTATTTTTATCTTTCTGGGGCTTGCCGCAGTCGGTTACCAACTGGGAAATGCTGCCATTAAAGTCAAAGAATATGAACGAACTGTTACAGCAAAAGGCTTATCTGAGCGTGAATACCCAGCCGATATGGTTATCTGGCCCATTCAATTCACCGAATCGAGTAACGACCTTGCTCAGCTTTATAGCTCTATTGAATCGAGCAACTTAAAGATAAAGAACTTTTTAGAAAAAAATAAAATTGATAGTAAGGAAATCTCACTTTCTTCCCCCGATATTACTGATAAATCTGCTCAGCAATATGGGAATGCCAAGGCTGAATTTCGCTATACTGCACTACAAACGGTGACTGTTTATTCAAAAAATATACAGGGAGTTCAAAATGTTATGAAGTCCTTACCTGAGCTTGGAAAAGCGGGTATCGCGTTTACTGGCAGGAATTATCAGGGACAAACTGAGTATATTTTTACTCGACTAAATGAAGTTAAGCCAGAAATGATTGAAGAGGCAACTAGAAAGGCGCGTGAAGTCGCACAAAAATTTGCAGCAGATTCAAAGAGCAAACTAGGCAAGATTAGACGTGCAAAGCAGGGGCAGTTCAGTATTAGCGCCCGAGATAAAAATAGTCAGCATATTAAAAAGGTGAGGGTGGTGTCGACAGTTGAGTATTATTTGTCGGATTGAGGGCGGGTATTTATTAGTTAGAGTGCTTTTTCAATCGAGTCTGACCCCTTGGGTTTCTTCTTGGATTTCACGCGGTGGTGCGATGACAGGTTTACCCTCTAAAATAGCAGTAATTTGTTGTTCGGTTAAAGTATTCCCCTCGAATCGTACGAATGCGATTGATTCGGCGCAAACGTATATTGGTAGACTGTTCTTGTAAAATAGATAAACGCCCCCAATTTTCACTGATTTCAGCAATTAAATGTAAAATCTTGGGGGTGGGGGTTGATAGCTCATAAAAACCTACTCACCTTTAAGATTAAAGCTTTAAGAACGCTATACAGCACTTTGTTAAGCAACTTTACTCTGTTCACTATTTTTATAAGCATAGTGATATAAAGTTTTTGGCTCTATATCGACCCTGCCATCATTAAATTCTAAACAGCCCCATTCAAGGTTTATTTTTACTGTCTTTAGCTCGTTAAGAGAGACATGTTTTTCAATTAACTCTTTTAAATCCACCTCTTTGCTTTGTCCATTTTTAAAAAACAAGATGAATCTATAATCTTCTTGATGAATAAAATCAGTCAATTTCATGCTTTACTCCAAGGGTTCTATTTTGTAAAAGTTTTGGCTATTCCACATATCTATTAATTCTTGTTGATGCACTTCTGCCCATTCTCTGACCAGTTGACGACATTTTTTAGGCAGCTTTCCATCAATGATATTAAGATTATTCAACTCCATGACAGCTTCATATTCACCGTACTTTATATGAATATGTTGGGGTGGATGCTCGCGGTCAATTAAATACATTCTGATAATAATTCCGTAAAATCGGCAAATTTCAGGCATGGTTTAGCTCTTTTGTTTGGTGTTGATATAAAAGGCAATATCCGCTGTTTTTATTTCCATACCGCATCTTCTTTATCATCTAAGCACTCATCAATGGTATTAGTAAAACCAATGGGGTCAGACTCGATTGATATTGTCTTTTTTCTTGAATAGTTCGGAACGCCTATCTCCGCCGCGCGACTTTGGCTGAACTTGCCTAGCCATCAGTTTCTCAACTTTAGCTTTGAATCCATCATCCCCGAGAACCCAGGCTTTATTCGTTGCCACCCTAATCGCTTCTAATTCTGAATCAGGTATAAGTCTTGCAAATAACGCATGATAATTTGACCTACGAGATACTACATTATCCATTCCTAATGCGTTATAAACTACATGAGGAGTTATTAATCTATCGTCCTTTCCTAACGCATTGTAATGGTAACTTGACCAAGGGTATTCTGCTGGATCTTTAACCATCCCTGCACGCACAGGGTTTAATTCAATATATCGACTACACGTCAGTAAATAACCATCACTATCTAGTAAAGTAGCTCTATACCGCCCTTCCCATAATGTCCCTGTCCTTTGATATTGGAAATTAAAATATTGTACATAATATCGACCAATATATTGCATGACTTTACTAATACCATTTTCAGTATGTGGTGTCATCAACAAATGCACATGATTTGTCATTAAGACATAGGCATGTATCTCACACTCATATTTTTTACAGGCATCACCTAACTTTCGCAGATAATACTGATAGTCTTCATCCGCTACAAAAATTACATCTCGATTATTTCCTCGCTGAATTACATGCTGTGGTTGTCCTAGAATCACAAAACGGGATAGTCGTGCCACTTTCACCTCTCACCTACTATAATTTGTTGTAAGTGTAGCATAATTTTTTATTTCAATCGAGTCTGACCCCATTGGTTTGCTGGCAGGAATTATCAGGGACAAACTGAGTACATTTTTACTCGACTAAATGAAGTTAAGCCAGAAATGATTGAAGAGGCGACTAGAAAGGCGCGTGAAGTCGCACAAAAATTTGCAGCAGATTCAGAGAGTAAGCTGGGCAAAATTAGGCGTGCCAAGCAGGGACAATTCAGTATTAGCGCCCGAGATAAAAATAGTCAGCATATTAAAAAGGTGAGGGTAGTGTCGACCGTGGAATATTATTTGTCAGATTGAGGATAAAGGGGACAGGCTTTCGTATCTAAAGGGTAGCATCCCAAATGGCACAATGGCAAGGAGCAACAGCTATTTATGCCCCCCCGTAAGCTGAGTTACCGGGTATACGATTACAGTTTGGGTTTGCATTTAGGCGAGGACTTAAGCCTGGAAGTAGGCGGTATTGATGCAACACGCATGCGGGTGTTATGCAAGTTCTGGGCTTTACATCGACACCCAACGCTCATGCTCCCCAACCAGATCAGTGCATTACACGCGATGAAACGCTATCGTACACAGCTAAGCCCTGTGATGCAGGCGAATACCCAAGCTGGAAGCCGTACTTTTAACCATGCCGGCTAAAAACGTAGAAGGAATTAACGGCGATGTAACCCCACGCACCGACATCCAGACAAGCAACGGATAAGACACTGAGGGGTGCCGCTTGGACTAAATTCGGAGCTTGAAGCTAAAAATCGCTCCCGATTATTGAACTTTGACTGCAATGAACAACTGTCAAGGTTCAGTTAGACATAAAAAAACCCAGTTACATAAATATGTAACTGGGTTTTAAAATATGGAGCTGGTGATGGGAATCGAACCCGCGACCTGCTGATTACAAATCAGCTGCTCTACCGATTGAGCTACACCAGCTAAAGAGCGAGTATTATAAGCGCATATTTACTATTTGCCAAGAGTTTTATTTAGTTTTTTTATAGCGCTTTTTTGATGGTGCGCGTCGACTATTGTTTTCAGTTCGTTGCGTCCTAAAAGTTTTGCCTTTGCCTTTAATTCTATCGTCTTTACCCCCTTCTTTTGGCTGCCACGCGGGAATAAGCTGCTGCTTACCATTACCGATTAAATCAGCACGCCCCATATTTTTTAAGGCTTCACGTATCAGAGGCCAGTTTTTGGGATCATGGTAGCGCAACAAAGCTTTATGCAAACGCCGTTGCTTAATGCCTTTAGGGATAGGCATATCTGAATCATGTCGACGACTGACCTTATGCAAAGTATCTTTGCCGGAATGATACATCGCAGTAGCAATCGACATAGGCGATGGCAAAAAGGCCTGCACCTGGTCAGCACGAAAACCATTACGCTTTAACCATAAGGCTAGATTAAGCATATCATTATCCTCAGTCCCCGGGTGCGCTGCGATAAAATAAGGAATCAGGTACTGCTCCTTGCCTGCCTCTTTGGAATATTTATCAAACATTTGTTTGAAACGATCATAAGTTCCCATACCTGGCTTCATCATTTTGGACAATGGACCTTGCTCGGTATGCTCCGGGGCAATTTTCAGATAACCGCCGACATGGTGGGTGACCAGTTCTTTAACATATTCGGGAGATTCAATAGCCAGATCGTAACGTAAACCTGAGGCAATAAATATCTTTTTAATGCCTTTTAAAGCACGTGCCCGTCGGTATAATTTAATTAATGGCGTATGGTTAGTATCCAGATTTTCACAAATACCAGGAAAAACACAGGAAGGCCTGCGACAGGCCATTTCTATCTTTTCATCCTTGCAGGCCAGGCGGTACATATTCGCTGTTGGCCCACCTAAATCAGATATATTACCGGTAAAATTAGGCGAGGTATCTCTAATCGCTTCGATTTCCTTGATAATGGAGTCTTCTGAGCGACTTTGAATAATACGCCCTTCATGCTCGGTAATGGAGCAAAATGAGCAGCCACCAAAACAGCCGCGCATAATATTCACCGAATGCTGGATCATTTCAAACGCGGGAATATTGGCTTTACCATAACCGGTATGCGGCAAACGCGAATAGGACAAGTCAAATACGCCATCCATTTCACTCATTGTCAGTGGTATCGGCGGCGGATTCACCCAGATATAGCGTTGCATATGCTTTTGCAATAAGGGGCGAGCATTACCCGGGTTGGTCTCACCATGCATAACACGTGAAGCATGAGCATATTGTATGGGGTCATCTTTTACCGTATCAAAATCAGGCAGGCGAATCACCGTTTTTGCGCGTTGCTGATTACTAATTTTTGAGCTTGTCCGCTCTTTTACCTGAGCTTCCGTTTGTTTCTCCGCACAGATAGTTTCCTCTTCCATCTGATAAGGGTTTTTAGGCTTTATCACCTTGCCAGGCTTATCAATATCAGAAGAGTCTTTGACGGTCCAGCCTGCGGGCACCTGTTTTATAAAGTGTACTGTGCCACGTATGCCTTTTAAATCAGCGATTAATTCACCCGCCGCCAGGCGGTGAGTAATTTCTATAATTTGTCGTTCGGCATTACCATAAACCAGTAAATCTGCTTTAGAGTCTAATAATACCGACTTTCTGACCTTATCTGACCAATAGTCGTAATGTGCAATGCGCCTTAAACTGGCTTCGATACCACCAATAATAATAGGCACATCTTTATAGGCTTCACGGCAACGATGTGAGTAGACATTGACCGCCCTATCCGGCCTTTTACCTCCATCACCATTGGCAGTATAAGCATCATTAGAGCGAATCTTCTTATCTGATGTATAGCGGTTAACCATGGAGTCCATATTCCCCCCGGTTACACCAAAGAATAAATTAGGCCGACCTAGCTGAGTAAAGTCCTCGCTACTCTGCCAGTCAGGCTGAGAAATAATCCCCACACGAAACCCCTGAGCTTCCAGGACCCGGCCAATCAGTGCCATACCAAAACTGGGGTGGTCAATATAAGCGTCTCCAGTGACTAAAATAACATCACAACTATCCCAGCCTAGCATATCCATTTCTGCCCGGCTCATAGGCAATTCATGTGCCGTTCCAAAACGTTGCGCCCAATATTTCCGGTAGGAAAATATATGTTTGGCATCTAAAATATTCATGCTTTTATCACCCGACTTAATACACTGCCATTATTTCTTTTAATATCTTTAATAAAATCTATAAATTCTATCTGATACTGTTCATCCAGTTGTCTGGCGCGTGCTCTTAATGTTTTCATTGAAAAAATATCCACCCCCTCGGCAAAGGCAATTGCAATAACATTACCCCGACCACGCACAGGTAAAAATAGCAATTTCCAGTTAAAGGTCGTCCCCATTTCCCAGGTCAATTGTCTAAATAGCTCATTCTTAGTGCCCCATAAATTTATCACTAATAGGCCCTCATCAGTCAGCAGTTCTTTACAGGCAGAAAATAGATTGATACCTTGCATCGTATCAGCCATCCCCTCATCATCAAAGGCATCTATCATGATTAAATCATGTTGCTCAGACATTTGCTGGCTTTGTTGCTTAATATAATGCGCACCATCACCTATTTTTACTTTTAAGCGAGAATCGATGGGTAAGGCAAAAAAGCGGCGTGCAATTTTAACAATTGCCTGACGAAACTCTATGGCTTTTATCTGGCATTCAGGGAATTGATAGAGTAAGTATTTGCTTAATAAGCCTCCCCCTACCCCAATCATCAAGACATTCTCTGGCTGCTCTTTAAATAGCAACCAGGCCATCATTGCTCTGACATATTTTGAGTGCAGCTCGTTGGGAGCCTTAAGCAGCATACTGCTTTGTCTGGGGTGAGTACCAAAATGCAAGGCACGTACACCATCAGTTTCAACAATTTCTATAGCCCCTAGTTCATCATATTCCTGATGCACCAGCAGGCCGTCATATTTGTACATAAATCGGGAAGAATAGTGTGGGTCTGTCATCCACTAGTGTGGTTTGATAGACATATTTCGTAGAGCGGACTCCAGTCCGACATAGGATATGCATTGAAGGTTAATCACAGAAGCATTGCGGACAAAAGCCCGTTCTACCTTAAGCATTAAACTAAAGCAAATAGCAAAATATCAATGTGTATTTTTTGCAAATGGTGAAATCTAGCTGTTGCATAAATAATCGCATCAGTAAAAAAGAGTTGATATTTTGCTGAAAAATCAGCAGCCGATAAGGCTATTGGAGCTAATAAAGGAAGACTCTTGCTGGTTCAGTGGTAGCAATCGGCTCTAAAACCAACTGTAGCACTTGAGGTATTAATAACTGGAAATAACTGGAAAGCTGTGCTTGAAACATTTTGTACCTTTTTAAGATCGTTGGAGTAATAGTAAATTAATTTATGCTATTAGGCAAGTTAAGAAAACTTTCATTTTCCAGCGACCAACTTAACACCAGAATAATCAAAATATCATTTTCTCTTGCCTGAGTACTTTTAACTCAGGCTCAAACTTTAAAATAAATAAAATCTATTGCAAATGAGAATCATTGCTATTAAGATACATTATCCTTTTAGTCAGGAGTTTATTATGCAATATGAAAACACCCTCAAATGGCAACAAATATTAGTTCTGAACTTTTTTCACTCATTAAAAGTAACTCGCATTCTCGCTAAAAAAGCTTCTACAAGAAGCCCTGTTACGACAATAGTACAAAAATTAGCACCTAATAAGCTAGCTCATGGCATTCGCCTAGAAATTAGTCTGGAGAAAATGAATGAGCTATTAATGCAAAAGCAAATTTGCGCTGAAGATATACGTTGTTTAGATCCTGACTCAAAACAATATTTAATGGAACTTTGTTTGCAAAATTGCCTTATCAGGCATCTGTCATAACACATTAATCCACCATTTCCGGCATATGCAGATGTTTTAATTACCAAGAGGAAAACCATGAGTCCAAACCCTTACCCATTATTTGTTATTTCTCAAAATGACAAACCTGAGCAAATAGAAATAAGAACCGGACTGCTGATACGACTTTACCTAAAAGATAACAACTCGTTTATTGCAGAAGCGGTTGTAGAGCATATTAATGCACTGCTATCTTTTCCAGCATTTATTGTAGATATTGAGCAGCGTTGCGCACTCAGGCGCTTAGCCATGCATTGGCACTGCCTCGCATGGATTGAGAGGGACAAGAGTGAACATCCCGCCATGCAAAAAATGAAAGAAAATATGCAATAGCGCATTTAATGTTTTTTCATATTGAATAATTGTTAGATAAAAATATTAATGGAAAGTGACCACTATGCAAAATATCATACAAAAAAAAGAAAAAAACCTGAGCTGGCTCCCTTTTGGTACAACTGACTCTTTTGCAGTAGATCACCCTCCTCAGGGTCAGAAAATACACAAACTAGGCAAGGTAAAGCTATGGGAGCTAGAGCATAATTATCACTGCGCTATTATAGGAACCTGTCTCACCATGGCTGAAGTAAAAAAAATACTTGGCCAATTAAATATAGGCAGCAATGGTTTCTCCACATACGAGCTGCATACCACCATAGTCAGCATTATTTCAGAAAATAACTTTCCGAGTAAAAAGGTACAAAATTATCTGGATAAAAAATTTAAATCAACTGTTCAAAAAACCAGAAAAATGAATGCAGATGCGTTAAAAGGCTTTTGGAAAGCAGCTCTTTATTGTGGTGACATTATTTCTGCTTTTTGGGCCGTTATGTCGCATCCAGAATGCGACGAAGCAATGAGAAAAGATTTTTACGGTGATATTCATATGCTCTCACATATGTCAGGAGCATCCAATAGAGCGGACCTTAAACGCTTAAGCCTGCTTGAAAAAGAGCGCGAAAAGCATATCACAGAAATGCGTTCCTGGGAGACTAAGTGCAATAAATTAGCGGCAGAAAATAGCCGCCTACTTAATAGTGTGAATTCTCATCAGGAACAGCGCTCTGGCCTTGAAAACCATGTTACTGCACTCAAAAATAGCCTTGACCAGCTGCTGATTTTACAAAGCACCAAGGAAAGGCAGGAGCTAGACAATCAACTAGAAAAACTCAAGAACAAAATAAATTACCAGGCAAATGAACTCGCTAAACACCAAGATAAAGAAATGCAGTTATCTAAATTGGTCTCTCATCAGAAACACCAGATTATGACTAATAAAGCGGAGCTTTTCGCCTATCAAAATGAAGTAGAGTATTTGCACTCTGTATTAATGGAAAAAACACAGTCTAGCTGCCCATTACAAAAACGAGGACTTTGTGGTCAGTGCGTACTTTACGTCGGAGGAAAAACCAATCTGATTCCACATTACCGTGAACTGGTGGAGGGAAAGTCAGGTATTTTTATACATCATGATGGTGGCATAGAAAAAAATACCCAGGATTTGCAGCAATCATTGAGCAAAGCGGATGTCGTTGTTTTTCCAGGCAATTGCATCAGCCATGATGCCTATTGGAAAATCAAACGTAGCTGCAAAAAACAACAGAAACCTTACCAGTATCTAAAAAGCTCAGGGCTCTATTCACTGTCTGATGTGCTGGATAAAATAATGGCTAAAACCGAGCCAACTGATGCTGGAATGAGCAAAAATGTTGGCATATAGACTATTTCAAGAACTATATTTCACGTGGAAGGGGCTTGAGAGACTGTAAAAGTATCTAAAGTCCCTTCCACATATTATGCAACGCTTAATTCTGAACTAGGAGATGAAGATAGGTATTCTTTTAATAAGCCTTTTGCACAGTCCGCACATCTACCACATGTGGTAGCAACATTTAATGAATTGCGTAAGTCATTCATAGAACAGGCCCCCTTGTTTGTTGCGTGCTTAATTTCCCGGTCGGTGACTTCATTACAAATACAAACATACATGGCGGAGCTCCAGAATTAATTTGAGCTTAATTATAAACCTTATTGAGAATGATTAGCAATAGCGATTATGATAATTATTAAGAACTTAGACTTTCATCTCTAAAACAACGCCTGCTTAAAGAGTTATTTTCAATTACATTCAATGACTTATATTCTTGACAGTTATTCTTTTTAGTTTATGATGTTAGTTGTCTCTTGAATCACTCAGCAGGTTTTATTATGAAAAGCGTTCCAAAAATCAAAAAACAGCTAAACCAGCTATTAAAAAACGAACTGACAGCGATCAATCAATTTTTTCTTCATGCACGCATGTGCCGCCATTGGGGATTGGATAGCCTTAATGACAAAGAATATAAGGCATCCATTCGAGCGATGAAGTCTGCAGATAAACTGATAGAACGAATATTATTTTTAGAAGGACTCCCTAATCTACAAGATTTAGGCAAGTTAACTATTGGTGAGGATATACCAGAACTGATAAAAGCAGATTTACAATTCAGAGTGACTTGTCAGCAAGCGTTAATCACGACAATCACTGACTGTGAAGCCGAGCAGGATTATGTGACACGTGAATTGCTCAATGAAATTCTTGAAGAGGTAGAAGAACATATGGACTGGCTTGAAACACAAGCGAGCCTTATTGATCAAACCGGCTTGAAGAATTATCTGCAATCATCTATCTAACAAGGAGAAAACGGAGAAAACTATGCGTGGTAATAAAAAAATTATTAAGCTTTTAAATACATTGTTGACAGGGGAACTGTCTGCTGCCGATCAATATTTTGTACATTCCCGTATGTATCAGGACTGGGGTCTTGAAAAACTCTATGAACGCATTGCTCACGAAGCACAGGAAGAGTTACAACATGCCGATCAATTGCTTCAACGCATCTTATTTCTTGAAGGCACACCCGATGTTGCATCGCGTGATGCACTCAGGATAGGTAGCGATGTACCAGGCATGCTGGCAAACGACCTAAAGCTTGAACTGGAAGTTGTCTGTGCACTAAAAAAGGCGATTAAAATTACCGAAGAAGAGCAGGACTATCAAACACGTGAGATTCTTGAAGTATTGCTTAAAGATACCGAAGAAGATCATACCTACTGGTTAGAAAAGCAGCTAGGTTTAATTGATAAAATCGGTTTAGAGAATTATTTGCAGGCGCAAATGTAAATAAAGAGAGCTTTAGCTGCGATAATAAGATTTTAAATCGCGGCTAAAGCTCCTCCTACAAGCTTTTAAGCAAACGGATTTTTTAATACAATGGTTTCATTACGCTCTGGGCCGGTAGATAAAATAGAAATCTCCACGCCAACCAGCTCTTCCAAGCGCTTGATATAAGCAATCGCGTTAGCGGGTAGTTTATCTACTTCAGTGACACCTTTACTGATTTCTGTCCAGCCATCCATATATTCGATAACAGGCTTACAGGCTTCATATTTCTCGGCACCGAGTGGCGCGATAGTGGTTTCTTCGCCAGCAATATTATACGCAGTACAAATACCGATTTTATCCAATCCATCCAGTACATCCAGCTTAGTCAGGCAGATACCACTTAGGGAATTCATCTGTGCTGATTTACGCATGGAAACCGCATCAAACCAGCCTGTGCGTCTTTTTCTACCGGTGGTGGCTCCAAATTCATGGCCTTTTTCACCTAGGTGCCGACCATAGTCATCGTCTAATTCAGTAGGAAAAGGGCCATTACCTACCCGTGTAGAATAGGCTTTGGTAATCCCTAATACATAATCGATATCTAAAGGTCCGACACCTGTTCCGGTGGCTGCACCACCTGCGGTCGTATTTGATGATGTTACATAAGGATAAGTACCATGATCTATATCCAGCAGGGCTCCTTGCGCACCTTCAAACAATAAATTTTCACCCTCAGCCTGGTAGTCATGCAGCTTTTCTGCCACATCAATCAGCATCGGCTTAATATGCTCGGCTAATTCCAGCGAGTCCGCTAGCATCGTATCAAAATCAATGGCAGGGACTTTATAGTACTCGGTGAGCATAAAGTTGTGAAAGGCAGTTAATTCACGGAGTTTTTCAGTAAATAATTCAGGGTTCAACAAGTCAGCGGCACGTATTCCACGTCTTGCTATTTTATCTTCATAAGCCGGCCCTATACCACGCCCTGTCGTACCAATCGCTTTTGCGCCTTTGGCAACTTCCCGCGCCTGGTCGATTGCCACATGAATCGGCAAAATCAAGGCACAGGCTTCACTGATTAATAAACGCGAACGCACCGGAATACCCGCTTCTTCCAGTATTTTTATTTCTTTAAGTAAGGCTTCGGGTGATAACACCACGCCATTACCTATTAAACATTGTACGCCTTCACGCAAGACACCCGAAGGGACTAAATGTAAAACCGTCGTTTTGCCATCAATGACCAACGTATGCCCGGCATTATGTCCACCTTGAAAACGCACCACAGCTTTTGCTTGATCCGTTAGCAAATCAACTAATTTACCCTTGCCTTCATCGCCCCATTGCGTGCCGATAACTACAACATTTTTACCCATAACAGTTCCAGATTAATTTAACGGGACAAGAACCCAGTTCTCATCAATTTTTTCTAATATTTGATTACACGCGAGCTGCTCAGCTTGATCTTGCTG
>WTCN01000105.1 GCA_013138555.1 Methyloprofundus sp.
TATTTTTCCTCTGCACTATTTGCACTTAGCTGCAAAGACAATAGCAGCAAAACAATCAATAAACAAAACTGGGAAAACACCTTAGTTATCATCACCTAAACTTCCTGAATAATTTTTCAAACGAGTTTTTACTATAAATTCTGTGCTAACCTAATGCCATAAGATTCTCAGAAATTTACAACCAATAGACGGAAGCGGGATCTTTAGCTCCGCCTCCAGCCTGCGGGACTAAAGATCCCGCCTCCAAGTACTAAAATAATGATAGACATAAACTGACTGCTCAGAATACATGGAAATTATTTATCTGAAAGTCTATATACTCCTTAAATAACCGCTCAAATAATATCTTACAATCAGTACATTACAAACTTGGGGAGTAGGCTAAAGAGGCTGTGAAAGTATTATGTGTAGGTTGGGGTGAAGCATGAACCCCAACAACTGAGGCTAGGTAAGTCATTGAATATTGGGGGTCGCAAGCTCACCCCAACCTACGAAATCTGTCTTTTTAGATATATTATTGAATACTTTCACAGTCTCTAAAGCCTACGTCCCGGTTTTTGTATTAGCTTGTTGGTCCGTTAATATCTTCAGGGTCACCCTCATAAGGCGTTGCATATTTACAATCCTTCTGTGGGCAAACCTTTTCCGGGCCACGACGTTTAGTCGTCTTAAGTGTCAGGATTGGCCAGGCACAAGCAGGGCAAGGTTCATTAACGGGAACATTCCATAGTGCATAATCACATTTAGGATATCCCGAGCAAGAGTAGAATACTTTTTTGTTGCGCGACTTGCGTTTAAGTATGCTGCCTTTTTTACACTTAGGACATTCTACCCCAGTATCTAATGGCTTTTCTAAAGGCTCTATATATTTACATTTGGGGTAGGTGCTACAGCCGATAAATTTACCATAGCGCCCTGTTTTAATCACTAAATCAGATTCACAGTCAGGGCATTTCCGCCCCTCTATGATTTCAGGTGCATTTGACTCTGTACCATCATCATCTAAGTTACGTGTATAGGAACAGGTTGGATAGTCCGTACAGCCGATAAAACGCCCATTGCGTCCTAAACGAATAGACAGTTGTTTGCCACATTCGGGGCATTTTTCATCGATGGCTTCCTGAGTCACATCTTTACGTTGCACCGATTCTTCCTTATCATGAATCAGTTTGGTAAACGGTGTCCAGAAATCACGCATCAGCGGTATCCAGTCTTTTTCGCCACGCGAGACCGCATCTAAATTATCTTCCAGGTTCGCGGTAAAATCATAATCGACATATTTAGTAAAATGCTCGGTCAGGAATTTATTGACAATCCGCCCCACATCAGTTGGGTAGAAACGCTTGCTCTCAAGTGTGACATATTCACGGTTTTGCAAGGTCGAAATAATCGAGGCATAAGTCGATGGGCGGCCAATACCATGCTCTTCCAGTGATTTAACCAGGCTTGCTTCGCTATAACGTGGCGGTGGCTCGGTAAAATGCTGATTGGTGACAATGGCTTCTAAAGGAATTGAATCACCTTCAGCCATTGCAGGCAAAAAGGTTTCTTTATCGTCCCCTTCTTTACTATCATCCTTGCCTTCCAGGTAGACCGTCATAAAGCCAGGCTTTGCTATCACGGAACCTGTCGCACGGAACAGGTTTTTTTCACTGCCACAGGCTAGATCAACGGCAACGGTATTGATGGTTGCGTGAATCATTTGACAGGCAATGGTGCGCTTCCAGATCAGGTCATATAGCTTGAACTGGTCGCTGCTTAAATGCTTTTTAAGCTCGGCTGGTGTTTGCTGTGCGACAGTCGGGCGAATGGCTTCATGCGCTTCCTGTGCATTTTTAGACTTGGTTTTAAATGAGCGGGGGGCTTTGGGAACCTGATCGGCTCCGTATTTTTCGCTAATTAATTGGCGAATATTTTCCAGCGCTTCGTCCGCCAGGTTTACCGAGTCAGTACGCATATAGGTAATTAACCCGGCAGCTTCGCCACCCCCTATATCCATTCCTTCATACAATTGCTGAGCAACCATCATGGTGCGCTTGGTAGTGAATCCCAGTTTACGTGCGGCTTCTTGTTGTAGGGTAGAGGTAATGAAAGGCGCTGCAGGATTACGTTTGCGTTGTTTTTTTTCTAATTTGGTAACACTGAGTACGCCATTTGCGGCTACAATCAGGTCTTGTTGGGTTGCCTGTGCCTGTGTGTCGTTTTGTAT
Organism: Methyloprofundus sp.; assembly: GCA_013138555.1. GTDB lineage: Bacteria > Pseudomonadota > Gammaproteobacteria > Methylococcales > Methylomonadaceae > Methyloprofundus. Next base: position 2,210 of record WTCN01000105.1, read on the forward strand.
ACTAAACTGGCTTAGTTTTTCGCCATTATAATGCGTAAGTTTGGCTTTAAAGGCTTGTTTCTCATGCGTAAGTTTGGCAGTAATTGACCAGTACTCACGTGTTTTAAAAGCTTCAATTTCCAGTTCGCGCTCAACAATCATGCGTAGCGCAGGACTTTGCACCCGACCGGCAGATAGGCCGCGGCGAATTTTTTTCCACAGCAAGGGAGATAGGTTAAAGCCGACCAGATAATCCAGTGCCCGGCGTGCCTGCTGGGCATCAACCAGATTAATGGCAATTTCTCCCGGGTTTGCTATCGCATGGGTCACCGCTTTTTTGGTGATCTCATGGAAAACGACACGATGAACCTGCTTATTTTTCAGCAGTTTTTTTGCTTTGAGTAGTTCCAGCAAGTGCCATGAAATCGCTTCGCCCTCTCTATCGGGGTCAGTCGCGAGATAAAGCGTTTCAGCGCCTTTAAGCGCTTTGGTAATCGCTTGTACATGGCGTTGGTTGCGCTCTTGAACCTGGTACTTCATGGCAAAATCATTATCTGGATCGACTGCACCTTCTTTGGGGATAAGGTCACGTAAGTGGCCATAAGAAGCGAGAACCTGGAAATCTTTACCCAGATATTTTTCGATGGTCTTAGATTTTGCTGGCGACTCTACGATGATTAAATTTTTGCTCATACTTGTTATCAATCAATATTAATTTAAAAAAGCCGCTGTTTCCTGATAGATGAGGTTTTCCATATGTGCGATGGCAAGTTCTTCATCTGGCTGACTAAGTAATACCATCAAGGTGATCCACTTTAGTTCTTCAATGGAAATATGAGTGTTCTCTATTGCCATTGCTCGATCAATCACTAGCTCACGGCTGACTGAGTTAAGAATGTTCATGCCTTGTAGAAAGAGAATAAAATTACGGCACTCCATATTTAGTTTTTGGCACTCTTCTGCACAAAAAATACGAAAGCTGTAGCTAGACTTGAAGATTGGCTCTTCCTGTAATGCCAGCGTATCTAGCCATTCAAATGCCAGAGAAATATTGTGTGGATTAAAGCCAGCTGCTTTAAGCTCTGTTTGTAACATATCAGTATCAGGGATGATGTCAGTTTCACTATCCATATAGTTTTCAAATAGATAGATCAGTACATCAAAAATGTCTTCATTCATTAATGTGCCTATTTGTGGCTGGTCAGCTTGATTGCGGACTATTTTATGCGTGTATAAGTACCGCCATTTGTGGCGATAATATAACCTTGTATTTCTAAAATGAGCAAGTGTGCAGCGATATTTTCTACTAAAAAGCCTGTTTCATTGACCAATTGATCTATAGAGGTGGGGCTATACATAACATAATTCAACAGGGTTTGTTGTTCTGCGTCAAGCCTGGATTTAATGTTTGTCATGTTGTTGTTATTATTTTGCACTACAGGTTGTTGAAACAAATACCCTAGTTCTTCTAATATGTCCTGTGTGGTTTCAACTAATTTGGCACCTTCGCGAATTAACGCATTGCAACCACGTGCAAGTGGATTGTTAATGGAACCGGGTATTGCAAATACTTCTCTGTTTTGCTCCAGCGCCATGCGTGCGGTTATCAATGAGCCACTTTTCCGGGCTGCTTCTACGACCAGTAAGCCAACACATAAACCGCTAATAATGCGATTACGTCGTGGAAAATGATTTGCTTTTGCCGGGGTGCCGGGGGGGAACTCGGAAATAAGCACGCCGTGATCGACGATCTCAGTAGCAAGTTCTTTATGTGTAGCCGGGTATACGCGATCTAAGCCTGTGCCTGTCACAGCAATTGTTTTGCCCTGCACGGCTAAAGCACCGCGATGGCTTGCGGCATCTATTCCGAGTGCTAAGCCGCTGGTAATGGTGAAGCCTATATTGCTTAAACTACTGGCAAAATCAGTTGCGATTTGAATACCTGATGTCGAGGGGTTACGGCTACCGACGATTGCAATTTGTGGAAAATGAATTAAATCTATGTCACCACGGGCAAATAAGATGGCGGGTGGATCGGGAATTTCTTTTAACTTTTCCGGGTAATCGGCATCGGTATATAACAGGATATGATTATTGGTCTGCTCTAGCCATAGCAAGTCTTGCTCTACCGTTTCCCAGTCGGGTTTTTTAATGGCGCTAATACTTTTTTCAGGCAGGCCTAATTTAACCAGTGTGGCGCGTGACTCAGAAAAAAGTTGTTCAGGGGAGCAGTAGTCCAGACATTTTAAAAAAGTTCTATTGCCTATGCCTGGAGTACGCATAAGCGCAAGCCAATATTTTTCTGGACTAGAGCTGATTACAGTTGGCGGCATATATTCTTACCATAAAGGACTTGAAGGGGTTGCTGTATTGACAGGATAATTTTTATTGCGCTGTTGGCGATGAACTTAACACGGGACAGCGACTAATGTAGCTATGCGCTATCCCGTCTTGAATGGTTTATGTCCTCCGCAGCATAAACGCCTAGGATAAAGGGTTAATGCTTTTGTGACTGGGTCGTAGGGTTAGGGTTATTGTTCAGGAGTCCGTACTTTATCTAAAATACGGATATTCTTATTGGCATACATGACTAATGCATAACTAACGCGTTCAAAGGTACGGAAAACCAGGGCGATACCTGCTTCCTGGTCGGGTAATTTAACCAGTTCATTTTTATTTTTATGAAAGGGGTCAGAGATAAGCTTGCCATTTTGCATGATACTGAGTATATGCCCCGCTTTAACTCCGTCAACGTTGCCTTTGCTTAAGACAATAATATCATATTGACCAATTTCCTGAACACCATTGAGTACGCTGATAATAGAGCCTTGAATTAACTCTGTGGGAGGTGTCGGGAAAAAGTTCATGACCGCATTCTCTTCTGAAGTTGGCATAAGCCGGTCGCCACGACGAACCTCTCTTTTAGTATTGGTAATGCGTAAAGTGGCCGGGTCACCTAAATTAAGAATAACATTATCGGCAATATACTGTGCTTCATAACCTAAAATTTCATTAGTTTCAGGGTCTGTATAAGTGATTCCGGGTCGGTATGTTGTGTATGCGAGGTATTCAGGTTTTAGAATGGAGCGTACAAAAATTTCGTTACCCGCCCCGGCGACTATATGTTCTCCCGAAAAATCAACAATATAAGGGGCGTTGTCAAGCTCATTTTTATTGACGACTTTAGGGGAGTTGAGGTAGGGGGCAATGTCCTCACGTGGAATGATGGCAATCGCAGTATTAGCATCTTTTATGCGCATATGTGGGTAAAGCATGGCATCTGTATGCGGAGGAGATTGGTCGCTAGCGATACAAAGCATAGGATTACCATCAATAAAGCAAAGCGATATCACATCACCGGGATAAATAAGGTGTGGATCATTGATTTGAGTATTGTGTCGCCATACTTTTGACCACTCCCATGGGTTTTTTAAAAATTTAGCGGCTATGCCCCACAGTGTATCGCCTTTAACGACAATATGCTGTGCTGGATGGGATGGATTCAGTTTGACTGCATCCGCCAGACAGGACAGGCTGAAGGTGAGGGAAAGAATAAGTCCGATAATTGCTTTAGAAGCCATGTTTTTATTCCAATCTATCAAAAAATAAGTGACTCAGTGTTGTCGTGAGGGTTTATTTTCACAGAATAATGGCCAACACTAAGCTTGTTTAAGTTAAAGTTTAGATGATTTCGGATAGAAATCTAGGTGAATTTGTATCTTACTGAGTAGGGTGCAAAAAATAAGCGGTCTTTAGTGGAATTTATATAAACGGTAGGCATCTTTTGCTGGGTGGTTTATTCTAAAAAAGTTTGGGTTTTATAGGGAGGGTCTTTTTGTGCTAACCTTATCAGTTGCGCGCTAAATTTTATAAATCCAGTGTACGAACAATATTGCTTCTAAAGTAATAAACTGGTATTTTCTCTGTTGTCACTCGTATTCGCGCAGTGCTAATAATTATTTTTCCTGAGGCTTGTGTGGCAATAAATACTGATTTAAACGAGCGTTCACAACAATTACTAAAAACTCTTGTTGAACGCTATATTCATGATGGCCAGCCTGTTGGCTCACGGGTTCTCTCGAAAGATTCCGATTTAAACCTGAGTCCTGCGACTATCCGTAATGTGATGGCGGATCTGGAAGATTTAGGCCTGATCCATTCGCCGCACACTTCTGCTGGGCGCGTACCAACGGTTAATGGCTATCGTTTTTTTGTCGATAGCTTGTTAACAGTAAAGCCTTTGCAAAGGCAAGAGCTTGATCGATTGCATAAAGGCCTGGATACGGCAGATAGTGATAATGCTTTGGATATGGCATCTAAATTATTGTCCGAGACCACGCACATGGCAGGTGTCGTTACGTTGCCACGTCAAGAGCTGGTTTGTTTGCGCCATATTGAATTTTTACCTTTATCAAATACACGAGTATTGGTTATTTTTGTGACTAATGAGCATGAGGTGCATAACCGGATTATTCATACCGCAAAAAAGTTTTCTGCCGCTGAGTTGCAACAGGCAGCAAATTATTTAACTTCACTGTATTCAGGTCAGAGCCTTGCTGTTGTTAGAGAGCAGGTTTTGCACGAGATGCAACAAGATCAGCAACGCGTCAACCAGAGTATGCTGGATGCGGTTAGTATGGCTCAAATGGCTTTTGAAAATGATGATAAGAGTGAAGGCTATGTGCTCTCAGGGGAAACGAATTTAATGAGCTTTTCTGAACTATCAGATATGGAGCTCTTGAAAGGTTTGTTCGATGCCTTTAGTCAGAAACGTGGAATTATTCACTTATTAGATAAATGTATCGCCGCGGAAGGTGTACAAATCTATATCGGTGAAGAATCTGGTTATCAGGCTTTTGATCATTGTAGCCTGGTGACTTCACCTTATTCAGTTAATGAGGAAGTCGTTGGAGTGTTGGGGGTGATTGGCCCGACACGTATGGCTTACGAAAAGATTATTCCTTATGTTGATGTGACAGCAAAATTATTAGGGGCAGCTTTGAATACAAAGTCTTGAATAGTGAGTAAGCATCCCCATGATAAAAGCATATTTTTAGTGATTGTTTAGTTTTCTTGCATCGCTGTGATTGTACGGCCAATATTCAGAATAGTGCTAAAAATGGGTTGAACCTAGGTTTTACGCTTATTTTTTGAATGATTTGCGAGATCTCTGAAGAATGACTATTTTTCATGTTATACATATATTTTCTGGAGCACAATAAATGAGTAAAGATCAGCAATCGTCTGATGATCAATTGGATAGTGAAGTGATTGAAGAAGTTCTTGAACCGGTCGCGGAAGTGAATAATGAAGAAACGGAAGTTGTTGAAGAGGGTGCGGAAGAAGAGATTTCTGTCGCTGAGCTGCAAAAGCAATTGGCGCTGGCGGAGAAAAAAGCCACTGAAAACTGGGATAAAGTCTTACGTATTCAGGCAGAAATGGATAACCTGAAAAGACGTACACAGAAAGATTTGGATAGTGCACATAAGTATGGTCTGGAGAAATTTGCCAAAGAGCTTTTAAATGTTATTGATTCTTTAGAGTTAGGAATTCAGGCAGCGACTAGTGATGTGCCTGAGGTCGTTAAGTTAAAGGAAGGAAGCGAGTTAACTATTAAGCAATTTGAAGCGGTGTTTGCGAAATTCAATATTGAGGCGATTGACCCGACAGGGCAGCCATTTGATCCTGAATTTCACCAGGCAATGACGATGTTGCCTTCTGAGGATGCCGAGCCTAATACAGTGATTAATGTTTTTCAAAAAGGCTATGTGTTAAATGGCCGTTTGATTCGTCCGGCAATGGTTGTCGTTGCACAAGCGGTTGCATAATACGATGTGTCTGATAATTGATTTTCGGGCTTGAAATACAAAATTAGAACCACATATCAGATTTAACTTTTAAAATAAAAAAAATACTTTTTGGAGCATTCAATGGCTAAAATGATTGGAATTGATTTAGGTACAACTAATTCATGTGTCGCGGTACTGGAAAACGGTAAAGCG
>WTCN01000087.1 GCA_013138555.1 Methyloprofundus sp.
TTTTATGTCCGGCTTTTTTCCAGGCATAAGCGTGTTCAGCATAAGAGGGCATAACAATACCGGTTATGCCAACGGAACGTAATAAAGGCAAGCTTTGAAGGGCAGCCTGAGAGCCTGCGACAGCGAGTATGGATTGGCACTGATAATATTGTTCGGCGGCAGAGATTAGTCCATCCTGTTCTTCGGGTAGGCGCTGCCAGATTGAGTGTGGAATATCGGGAATAGGGTAGCCATTAGGGTTGATTCCTGTGGATAGGTCTAGCCACTCGGATATTGGGATTTGATATTGCTGTGCTGCTTCCAGTAAGCGTCCACCATGTTTAAGCAAGCGTTTCTCCTAGACTAATAAGACTAAACCAGAGCAAGGTTGTTAAGATAATTAATAGGTTGGCGCGTTTGATGTCTTGATTCGTTGCTGTGCGTTCTGTGCCCAGTGTTGGTTTGTTTTTCAGTTGACCATGATAAATCGCAGAGCCCCCCAGATTTACATTTAAGCTACCTGCGCCAGCACTCATGACAACACCTGCATTGGGGCTTTCACAGTGTGGACTTTGTTGGCGATAACAAAGCCAGGCTTTCTGGCTATCACCGAGTAAAATATAGCTTAAGGCGGTTAGGCGCGCTGGTATCCAGTTAAGAATATCGTCTAAACGGGCAGCAGCAAAACCAAAATAATAGTAGCGGTGGTTTTTATAGCCCCACATAGCATCTAAGGTATTGCTTAAACGATAAAAGGTAACACCTGTAGGGCCTGCCATTATAAACCAGAAGATTGGAGCAAAAACGGCATCGGCTCCATTTTCCAGGGTGCTTTCTATGCTTGCTTTGCGTATCGCCTGGCTATCCATTTGCTGTGTTTCACGACTGACGATCATTGCAATAGCCTGTCGTGCCTGGCTTAAATCACCCGTTTGTAACGGTCGGTAAATTGCCAGAGTATGTTGCAATAAACTTTTTGGAGCAATACACAGATAAAGTAGCAAAGGGCTTAACAGTTCGTTGAGCAGGGGCGGACGGGTCAGGATAAATATTATCCCGGTGATAGGTAGAGTCGCTAGTACTAAGGCGAGCAATCCATTTATCTTTTGATATATATTCGGCCTATCTCTAGGTAGAATAAGCCGCTGTTCTATAAAGGTCGCCCAGGCACCAAACAAGACCAGTGGATGCCATTTTTTAGGTTCACCGAAGATAGCATCAAGTAATAAGGCAAGTAATAGCGTAAGTGAGACAGTCATTGGCTGCGAGTTTAAAGTGTAAAAAGGCAGCAACAATGCCACTAAAGGAATATAAATGCAAGTAACAACATTAATGGTGCAGGGGACAACGTCCGATGCAGGAAAAAGCGCATTGGTTACGGGCTTATGCCGCTATTATAAACGACAGGGGGCGTTGGTTGCTCCTTTTAAGCCACAAAATATGGCATTAAATAGTGCGGTAACCCCGGAAGGGGGTGAGATTGGTCGTGCTCAGGCTGTACAGGCTAAAGCTTGTGGGCTAGAGCCGCACACTGATATGAATCCGGTATTGCTTAAGCCTAATTCAGATAAAACGGCGCAAGTGATTATGCAAGGGAAGGTGCTTAAAAATTTAGGCGCAAAAGCCTATCATGCCTACAAAACACGGGCGATGCCTGTAGTGCTGGATTCATTTCGGCGCTTACAGCAGCAATATCAGCGTATTATTGTTGAAGGTGCGGGGAGTCCGGCAGAAATCAATTTAAGGGAAGGGGATGTTGCCAATATGGGCTTTGCCGAGGCGGTGGATTGTCCGGTTATTTTAGTGGCCGATATAGATAGAGGCGGTGTTTTTGCGCATCTGGTCGGTACGCTGGAATTATTGAGTAAATCAGAGCAGCAGCGTGTGCTGGGGTTTGTTATTAATCGTTTTCGCGGGGATATTGATATTTTACAGCCTGGTTTAGACTGGCTGGAGCAGAGGACGGGGAAGCCTGTCTTCGGTGTTTTGCCATATTTGCATGATTTGTATTTAGAGTCTGAAGATAGTGTTGCTGTGCAGCAGTCTACAGTTCAGGCAGATGCCTTTAATATCGTTGTGCCACGCTTGCCGCGTATGAGTAATCATACTGATTTTGATGTATTGCGTTTGAATGATAGGGTGAATATACAGTTTTGTCGTCAGCCTGAGTCGTCTAATCCTGTGGATTTAATTATTTTACCCGGAAGTAAATCGGTGCGTGATGATTTAGTATGGCTTAAAGAGAATGGCTGGGAGTCCGCAATATTGAAACATTTACGTTATGGCGGCAAAGTAATAGGCCTATGTGGTGGCTATCAAATGCTGGGCAAAGAGATTCATGATCCTTTGGGGATTGAAGGTCAGCCAGGCTCTAGCTCAGGCTTGGCTTTGCTGGATATGCAAACGACTTTAGCGGAAGAAAAGCAGTTAAAGCAGGTAACAGGACGCTTGTTAATGGCTGATGCTGTGGTGCAGGGCTATGAAATACATGCCGGGGTATCGGCTGGTGGAGCCTTGTTGAATGCAGTTATCAAGATGGATAGCGGGGAAAACGAAGGTGCGATTTCAGATGATGGTCAGGTTTTAGGGACGTATGTACATGGAGTTTTTGATAATCCCGAGGTATGTGAGGCGTTATTACATTGGGCGGGAGCCAAAAAAATGCTGGCAATTGATTTTAATATCTTAAGCGAGCAGGGGATTGATTTAATGGCGGATACTGTTGAGCAATATATAAACATGCCATTGCTGGAGCAGCAGTGCTTTGATTTTTCGCAACAGCGTTTATGACATATTCTGTGTTCGTTTTTGTCATGTTTTTGGGATAGGCATAAAAGACTCCTTAAAGGAGCCTTTTATGCTGCGCAGTATAATTACTGAGCGACTACATTGAGTGCAGACAAGCCTTTTTCGCCCGTTTCTACATCATAAGTAACTGTTTGATTGGGTTCTAATGTTTTAAAACCATCCCCTTGTATCACTGAGTGGTGAACAAATACGTCATCCCCACCATCAGATTGTTCAATAAAGCCAAAGCCTTTTGTGTTGTTAAACCACTTTACTGTACCCGTTGCCATTGTAAAACTCCTTAAAAAATAAAAATATATGGCGATAACAGAATAACAACTGATAACTAGGAACGAATGCCTATTTGTTCAAACACTGTTTTCTGATGTTAGTATTTTACAGCTATTTAGTTAAGGATGCTATTAACTTACCACTTAATTTGTTGTGGATAATTGATTAAATAGATCAGCTTGAGCAGAAATAGAGGGCATGGTTGTCATCTCTTTTATTTTCTTATGATTGGTATACCAATATAGCAAGTCTAGGTAACTACGAATATTGTCTACATAGATGACAGGTTCTTTGCCCCTTGCATAGCCATGTTTGGTTTGTGTATACCATTTTTCTTTAGTCAGTAGAGGGAGGGATTGTTTGACATCAATCCACTTGTCGGGGTTTTTACCTAACTTCTGAGTGATAATGCGTGCATCTTCAACATGACCATAGCCGACATTATAGGATGCTAAGGCAAACCAGGTACGGTCGGGCTCGGGGATTCGCAGTGGGATTGTTTTTATGCGCTGTTTTATATACTGAGCACCCCCAAAAATACTTTCTCTGGGGTTGGTTCTGTTTTTTATAGCGAGTTGTTTTGCCGTCGCCTGGGTCAGCATCATAAGACCTTTTACCCCAGTGGGTGAAACGGCTGCTGCATTCCAGTGTGATTCCTGATAGCTGATCGCTGCTAATAATCGCCAGTCCAGGTCATGTTGAGTGGCTGCTTGCTGAAACAGCGTCTTATGTTGTGGAAGGCGGCTTTGCATATGTAGACGGAAGGTGCAGTTGCCAACATATTTAATATTTCGTGTATGGCCGTAATGTCGTTCGAGTAATTGTTCCAGCGTTTTATTTTTTTTGATTTTCTTAAAAAAAGCAACGGCTTCATTATAAAGACTTAAATCATCTGACTTATTAAAAGCCCAGGCAAGATGGCGCGCAGGATTGATATTAAAGGCAACATTTAATTTGGGGTAAAAGCGGCGAATTAAAGTCATTTGATTGGAGTCGGCAATAGTATAGTCGATCAATCGTTCATTAACTAGATATAGCAGAGCATCAGTGTCAAGTGTTGCATTAGACAGCCATTGTAACTGGGGGGTGTTTTTTTTGAGTTGCTGCAGTGTTTGAACGTGGCTGGTTCCTTTAGCAACTTCTAGGATACCATGCACTAAATCACTGGGTTTTTTCGGCTGTTTAGTTCCTGAGCGGAAAATAAGCTGTTCGCTGATTTTTTGGTAGGGCGGGGTGAATAAAAGGCTCTGTTTTCGCTCTTCTGTAATACTGATCCCTGCGGCTGCAAAGTCTGCCTCTCCAGCAGCTGTTTTTTGTAAAACAGCGGCAAATGTTTCAGGCAAAATAAACTGGGCTTTAACCGCTAGGTGTTGGGCAAATAGCTGCACAAGATCATATTCAAGACCAGAAAATCCCTGAGCCCCTTCATAATAACTCGTTGGGTCATAACGTGTTAAGACCGTCAGTATCCCGGTTTTTTTGATGCGCTCAAGCTTATTAGTATAAGTATGGCTAATAACGCGTTCAGCCTTGATTGGGGGCTTAACTTTAACTTGAGGCGTGTTGCCGGGAGAGTGGCTGCCTTTTTCTGGCGGTTTACTGGATTCTTGTTGCTGCAGATCACAGGCGCTTAAAAACCACAGGCTAAGCGCCAGAAAAAAAAGCCGATAAGGCAAGTTTAGCGTATCTCTTTGTAATAGTTGATTAAACCATTGGTCGAGCTATCATGTGATGAAATTTCTTCATCCCCCTTAAGTTCAGGTGTAATGACTTGAGCGAGCACTTTACCCAGCTCCACGCCCATTTGGTCATAACTGTTAATATTCCATATTTTTCCCTGTACAAAAATCTTATGTTCATACAGAGCAATCAAACGTCCTAGAGTATAAGGACATAGTTTTTTGAAAATAAAGGAATTTGTTGGCCGATTACCCGAGAATACTTTAGCGGCAATAACCAGCTTACTCGCATGTTCGCCTAAATCCGCAATAACTTCTTCCTCAGTTTTTCCTTTCATCAAGGCTTCTGTCTGAGCAAGGAAGTTGGATATTAAAATATTGTGACAGTCGGTATCTTCATGATGGCTTTGCGCCGCCGTAATAAAGTCACATGGAATCACCTTGGTTCCCTGATGAATGAGCTGATAAAAAGCATGTTGCCCATTGGTTCCCGGCTGCCCCCAAATGATAGGCCCCGTGCTATAGTCGGCACTGTCACCATTCATATCAACACTTTTACCGTTACTTTCCATATCGCCTTGCTGAAAATAGGCTGAAAAGAATTCCATATGATGATCATATGGCAATAAGGCATGTGAATCAGAATGGTAGAAATTATTATACCAAATACCTAGTAATGCCATGATCACAGGAATGTTGGTTGCAAAGTGCTCGTTGCGAAAGTGCTTGTCGGCTTCGTGAGCGCCTTCAAGTAATTGCTCAAAATTATCCATCCCCAGATACAAGGCAATCGAGAGACCAATAGAGGACCAAAGCGAGTAACGGCCACCGACCCAGTCCCAGAATTCAAACATATGCTCAGGGTCAATGCCAAATTCTATGACATTTTTCTGGTGCGTAGAAAGGGCAACAAAATGTTTTGCAACAGCGGCATCATCCCCCGCCTGTTCTAGTAACCATGAACGTGCAGCTTTCGCATTAACCATGGTTTCCTGAGTGCTGAAAGTCTTTGAAGCAATAAGGAATAAAGTGGTTTCAGGCGATAGATTTTCCAGTGTTTCGTTTAAGTCCGTACGGTCAATATTAGAAACATAGTGAACTTCCATGCCTTCTACTGCGTAAGGTGTCAGTGCTCTAGTGACCATTTTAGGGCCTAAATCAGAGCCACCAATACCGATATTAACAATATCGGTAATCTTTTTGCCTGTATAGCCTTTCCACTCACCTGAGTGAATGCGCTTACAGAATTGACGCATTTTTTCTAGTGCTTTATTGACTTCAGGCATGACATCAACGCCATCCACATAAACGGGATCGTTGCTACGATTACGTAAAGCGGTATGCAACACCGCACGGTTTTCAGTTTTGTTAATGCGCTTACCGGTAAACATATCTTCAATATGTCCACTTAAGTTTTGCGCTTTTGCAAGCTTTAGCAATAAAACAACGGTTTCATCGGTAATTCTATTTTTTGAATAATCAAATAATAGATCTTCAAATTTAATTGAGTAGTTGTTAAACCGGTTAGGGTTCGCTTCGAATAAATCTCTAATATCGAGCTGGTCTATGCGCTTTTGGTGTTCTACTAAAGTCAACCATTCAGGAGAGGCGGTAAGTTCTGACATATTTCGAGCCTTGCAGTGCGTAAAATTTTGAGTAATGACTTGATGGTACAAAATTTTACGGAAACATTGCCACGATAGCAATAGCAATATAAGAAAATGATGATATAATGAGGGTGCTTCGTTGACTTAATATGGTGTTATTCTTTCTTTGTCTAATTCTGTATGATAAAGTTCATGGTTGTTTTTAGAGTATTGTTAAGTCAATAACGAAACAAAAAACATTTTAGAATTATAAAAAATAATAAGAGGAAGGAATTATGACAAACAGTATTATGAGAAAAGGCTTTATAGCTCTGTTGGGCATGCTATTTTCTACAATGCTTTGGGCGCATGGTGGGGCGGCAGGTACAGATACCGACCAGTGTAAGTTTGAGTTAGAGCCAGAGCATTGGATTCATTACACGGCTTATCAGCCTATCGCTTATCCTGCCGAAGATTTTTGTGGAAATATTCCCAAGACAGGTACTTTAACTCAATTAGTATTTGATTATCAAGATGTTAGATACCGTAACAGAGCGGTGGAATTTGAAGTAACAAAAGAGCCAGAAGGTAAACGTGTATTTTTTCAGGCTGCAAAAAAACATAAATCAGGTACGGTTGTTTTAAAACTAGCTAATGGTGTTCCTGAGCCTGGTAAATATTTAATCCATATCACACTTAAAGGTGCTGAGGGTGAAAACTTGGATGCGCATATGAGCTTTGTTGCGGGTAAAGGTATGTCTACAAGTGCTACTAGTTTATTCATGTACTTCCTATTTTTATTAGCGGGTCTATATGTTGTTTATCTATCTCACGCTGGTTTTAAAGCAAAAGTAGATGAGCTTTTAAGCACTGCTAAAAAGAAAATATAAGTTAATATAATATTTAGGGTACTAAATAATGCAGAAAAATCCTTTAGGAATGCTATTGGGTGCTGCTGTCATGCTGATGCCATTTTCGGCATCAGCTGTGGTAGGCTTGCCTAAAACAGTTGAAGTAGACCGTGGAAAAGTAGAAACGGTTTGTAATCAAAATAACCCGGAGTGGCGAGAAGCACAGACGATTGAAGGCGTAAGCATGCAGGAATCACTACGTTGTAGTCCTGATAATCCTTATGATATTGCCGCAGAAGTAAAAGGAACCAACAATATATCAATGGAAGCATTGATGAATACTCATTATGCAATGGACAGCATTATTAAGAAAAATGATATGGACGGCGATGGCGATCCCGATTTAATTATCATTAAGCTTGAAGTTGCCGAATTAAATGGTCATTCACCTGATTTTGACGGGTTTGTACCAACATTTGACATAGCACCAGGCATTCAGCCCGGCATGTGGGTATTTGCTCCAAAATCACGCGGCATGGCAACCAGTAGTTTCGTAGGGACTGATGCTAATCCTTTACTAAGAGCACCTTCTCCGGTTATTCGTGTGGAGCAAGGCGATATCATCTGGATACAGTTAGAAAATACCCATTATTTTCCACATACTATTCATTTGCACGGTGTAGATCATCCTTGGGTTGATAGCTCAGGCGAAGGTAATGATGGTGTACCACAGACCAGTGATAAATTTGTCCTGCCAGGGCAAAGCAAAACTTATGAAATTCGCCCAAGACATCCGGGTTCATTTGTATACCATTGTCATGTACAAACGCATGTGCATTTAGCGATGGGCTTAGTGGGGATGTTTGTGGTCGAAGAAAACCGGCCTAATAACTGGGTACAAACATTTAATGTCGGTGCAGGACAAGTTAGACATCCTTCTAAAGCAATTTTAGAAGAATATGATAGTGAATATGATTTACATTATCACGCACTGGATAAGGAATTACATAGTGTTATTCAGGAATATAATGACCCTCGTTTAATCGCGAAGAAAATGAATCGTGAATATGAAATGAATAATTCTACGGAAGATTACTATACGTTGAATGGTCGTTCATTTCCTTTTACACTGAGAGAGTCGATTATTGTTGCAGAGCCTGATCAAAATATTAAATTAAGAGTGTTTAATAGTTCCGGTGAGCAATTAGCCATGCATACGCATGGGCATAAAGCCACCATTACTCATTATGATGGTGTATTACATAATCCTGCGGCACAGATTATGCGTGATGTCTATGACCTGGCTCCCGCGCAACGTAATGACTTGAAAATCAGCACGGTAGATGATGGCTTACATAGTTATGGGCAAGGGGTATGGATTTTTCATGATCACCGTGAAAAAGGTATTACGACCAATGGGCAAAATCCGGGTGGTAATGTCAGTGCTCTGGTTTATAAGAAATATTTGAATGAAATCGGCTTACCAAAAACCATTGGTGAAAGTATTGAGCCTTTATTTACTAAGGCATTTCAGGATAGAAAGTTGCCAGTCTGGCAAAACATTGATAGTTGGAATAGTTTAGGTGAAGTGGATGCTGAAAGTTATGTCGCTCCACCTGCAAGTGCCCCAGCAGCAGCTGATGTAACGCCTGGTTCTGCTGATATTGAAACACCAGCAGATAACTCAGCTAGAAACCTTATATTTGGCCTGTTTTTAGGATTGTTGGTATATTTGTTATTTATCAATAGAGCTAAAATCATGGGCATGGTTTCAGCAGCTAAAGGAGGCAAAGATAATGATTAAACAATTATCAATCGCAGCGCTAGCATTGGCATTATCCGCTCCTGTTGTTGCTGAAAAGAAATTCGAAGATCATACCAATATGATGGATCATGGTGATGGCCATTTGATGGATGCAACCGGTGGTATGGTGATGGGGCAAAATACCGATATTTTGCCAGGCGGTTGTGATAGTATCGCAGCCACTAAAGAAATCACTGTTCATGCCGGGCATAAATATTCTGAGAAATTTCCTGGAACGATGTTTGCCTTTGATGTGCAGGAATATCAATTTGAGCCATGTACAAAATTAACCATTAATTTTGTTAATGATGATGAAGTGCGTCACCAATGGATGATGCATGGATTGCCTAGATATCTTTATCCTAAAGGCATGTTTCACCTAGAGGTGACAGGCCCAGGAAAAGTCTCGGGAACCTTGATTTTTCCACCGGGTGATAAAACCTATCTTGTGCACTGTGATATTGCTCAGCATATGGAAAAAGGCATGAAAGGGCAGTTGAAGATAGGTAAAGGCAATGGTGACTTACCGAGTATTCCAGGTGTAACAGCAAATGTTATACAGGATGACTATTCTGCTAGCATGCCTGAAAAATCACTGGCTGATACAGTTGTTGGAGAAATTGCCGACATCCAAAAGAAAGTCATCGGTAATGACTCTTTCTTTTCAGGCCTGACTATTATTGGCTTGGCAATAGGTTTAATCGTTGCACCTTTATTAGCACGTAGATTTAAAGATATGAGTGTTGGTGAAATAGTGACTTATATTTTTGGTTTAGTGAAAGGGACTATTGATATCATTATTAAAGCGATTAGCTGGTTAATTGGTTTAGTGAAAAAATAGTCATGTAGGGTGGGCTTTGCCCACTAAATATCAGGGTAAAGGCAATCGTGTCATTAAGTTTTTATCGCTGGTTTTATAAGCCCCTAATGATTTTTCATTAGGGGCTTTTTTATGGCTAAGGAGTGCGGATTTAATAATATCCGCAAGTCTCTGTTCTAATGTAGCCTGTATGGAGCTTGCGGAATACAGGAAGAGCAGCGCACTCACTTTCCCGTATTCCGCAAGCTCCATACGGGCTACTTAGCCATGTAGGGTGGGCAACGCTTTTTTGCCCACCTAACTCAAACGGTGGGCAGGAAAGCGTTGCCCACCCTACAATTAGGAGGAAGTGTGTTAGAGTTTTGGGGGCTATTTGCAAGTGCCTTTATATCATCAACTATTGCACCGGGTGGTTCCGAGGCTGTTTTGGCGTATATGGTGGCTGAGCAATTACAGCCGGTTATGATGCTTGTTATCGTTGCTACTGTCGGTAATACTCTAGGAGCTATGACGACATGGTGGCTGGGGAGTTTAACGGCAAAAAAATTCCCGGCCGAGCATCTGTTAGATAAAAAAAAGCAAAAAGCCCTGCGCTGGGTTCAGCACTGGGGGTATTGGAGTTTGTTATTTTCATGGCTGCCCGTTGTGGGTGATGCTCTATGTTTTGCCGGTGGGTGGTTAAAACTACCACTGTTTATATCAACTGTATTGATTTGTATCGGTAAATTAATGCGCTATTTATTTGTGGCATACTGGTTTGTATAAGTGTTATGTTTTGTTGTGATAAAATATAGCCAAGTTCATCAGGAGTTTTGATTAAATGTTGCGGAATTTTCCAGAAGCAGGTGTAGCCTATACGCACCATAAGCGCGATTATGCTGTCGCGGCCTTTACCTTTGTTATTACCGGTATCTGTTTGACGATTGATGGCTATGGCAGTCGTGAAATGCAATGGGCACTCGCCTTTTTTGGTTATCTGTTTTTAATTATTCTGCTATCAAAAGAGTCGAAATTACTGCGTATGCAGGTGGTCGTAGCTTTATTATTTGCAACAGCGGGTGAAATTTTTGCCTCCCCCTATATGGAAGGCTATATTTACCGCTTTGGTAGTGTCCCTCCTTATGTCCCGGCAGGACATGGTATGGTGTATTTAACTGCTGTTGTGTTAGGGCGCTCTGGTTTCTTTTTACGTCATGCGCGTGCGATAGCACTGTTTACGGTTATTAGCTGTGGATTATGGTCGGCATGGGGGCTCAGTCCTTACGCACAGCGTAGTGATCAAATTGGGGCGATCCTGTTTTGTGTTTATTTGCTGTATCTTTTTAAAGGTAAGTCGCCGATGGTTTATCTGGGGGCTTTTTTTATTACGACCTGGCTGGAGCTTGTGGGGACAACGGCAGGCACCTGGGCATGGGCAGTGGTTGATCCTGCCTCTGGGTTAACGCAAGGTAACCCGCCTAGTGGTGTCGCTGCCTGGTATTGTCTGGTTGATGCGGTTGCTATGGCAGGTGCTGCTCCTGCCCTGCATTTACTGCAAAAAACCAGTCATAATATGCTGCAATTTAAGCAGTTAGTTAGAGTGCGCAGTGAAAAGTAAGTAAAATAATCTAGCCTGGCTTAAAAATATTACTCGTCAAGGTCGCTACTGTATTTGTTGATAGTCTTTAGAGAGTCTTTTAATCTACAGTCACTGGCAATATGTAGGCTAAAACCTACCCCTCACAATATGGACTGAACAGTTATGCCAGTCTTAGCATAGAGAAAAAATAGAAAATGCATTATATAGAACCTAACCAGGATTATCGTACACAAAGTACAAATAATGACTCTGCTGAAGCATTAAGAGCCGCTGCGGTCAAGCATTACGATGCCTGCTATTGGGATTACCTGTTTGCATGGAGCGGGCGAAATGATTTGGCCTTGCACTATGGCTATTGGGATGAAAATACGCAATCACACACACAATCACTGTTAAACAAAAATCAAAAACTTTATGAGGCCGCAAAGATAAGCCCCGATGATTATGTGCTGGATGCTGGGTGTGGTATCGGTGGCAGTTCAATCTGGATGGCAAAAAATCATGCTAATCGCTTAAAAGCCATCACCATCAGTGCAAAACAGGCTTATTATGCGGGGCGACATGCAAAGCGACACGGTGTTGCTGAGAAGGTTGATTTCGAGGTGTCTGATTTTTGTCAAACCCCCTATGCCGATGAAAGCTTTGATATCGTCTGGGGCTTAGAAAGTGTTTGTCATGCGTTAAATAAAGCCGATTTTATTCGCGAAGCTTTTCGGGTCTTAAAAAAAGGAGGACGGCTGGTTGTCTGTGATGGTTTTTTGATGCAGCGCGAAGTCGCTGATGAAGACTGGCCTGCGATGGTTGACTGTCTTGATGGCTGGGCAGTACCTAATTTATGCCTGCGCGATGAGTTCCAGCAATTATTAACCGAGCAGGGTTTTGCACATATTAATTATGATGATATTACCGAGCAAACCTTGCCCTCAGCGGATTATATGTATAAAGTCGCTAAACGTCTGGAGCCGGTGCAAAAAATTAGCCAATGGTTAGGTCTACGCAGCGAAACTCAAACTGCTAATTTTAAGGTAGGTTTAGCGCAACAGCATTTATTCCAGAATAAATTAGTGGAATATGGTATTTTTACCGCCCAAAAAGTGTAAATTTGAACGATAAAACAGTGAGAAACCTAATGAGAAAAATACTTTTTTTAACACTATTAGTGTTATCAAGCACCGCTTTTGCTAAATTAAACTTTGTGACTGCAACACATGCGGGGGAATGGGTATTAAATAATGAAGCCTCTAAGCTAAACTTTACCACCACAAAAAATGCCAGTAAGACGGAAGTACAAACATTTAAAAAGCTACAGGGGCATATTGCAGGTAGTCAGGTCGTTTTGAATGTGGATTTAAGCAGTGTTGATACAGGGATCGAAATAAGAGATGAGCGATTAAAAACCTTGTTTTTTAATATTGTTAAATTCCCAACCGCAACGGTAAGCATAGACTTAAAAAAATCCGACCTTAACCCTATAAAACAAGGTCAGCGCAAAACACTAATGCTTGATGCAGAGGTCACAATACAAGGGGTTACACAAACGATACCTGTAGAAGTGCAAGTTATTACATTGGCACAAAATCAGCGCCTGGTTTTTTCTAGTCAGCCGATTATTATTGATTTGAAGAACTTTAATCTGCTTAAAGGGGTTAATCAGCTACGTGAAATAGCAAAATTAAAAAGTATTAATGCTGCAGTGCCGGTTACCTTTAGCCTATTATTTTCTAAACCTTAATTAATGACATACGATTTTCTGATTCCTATGAATAATAAAAACAGTTTTCGCTTACAAACTCTTGTCCTTAGTGCCTGCCTTGCACTTGTTTTAACGGGCTGTTCAGATGATGAACCTAAGCAGCAGCAAACCAAGAAGGTTCATAACCCTTGGGATCATTCGCATGATGTGGCGGTAACTGATATACAAAAACATGTTTTTGAACA
The DNA here is from genome assembly GCA_013138555.1 of Methyloprofundus sp. GTDB lineage: Bacteria > Pseudomonadota > Gammaproteobacteria > Methylococcales > Methylomonadaceae > Methyloprofundus. The sequence continues at coordinate 13,315 of WTCN01000087.1, forward strand.
TGATTTTGCAGAGCAGTGTGTCGAAAGAGAAGTGAGTCAGTCCATTAATAAAGATAATGACAGAAAGCGTTTTACTAAGCCGTGTATGTGTATTGCAACGTTTATGATGAAAGACTTAACTGCGGTAGAGGCAGAAAAATTTCTAAAAGAAAACAAAAGCACGCAATCTTTAAGAATTCGCTTTGAAAATGCAGCGTACCATTGTTTACAAGAGAAAGAGCAGCCGAAATCACCGCAGTTATTTAAGCGTCCTTAGTTGAGAAAAAAAGTTGATTTTTTTAAAGTAACCTGAGTTTGGGTTAAGGAAAAATTCTATTGATAACGTCATTCCTGCCTGTTTTTAGCAGGAATCTATAGACTTAAATAATGGATTCCCGCTAAAAGCTTGTGCCCAGCTTGACTGCGGGAATGACGGGGTTATTATCTAAATTTTTTATCCCGAACTCAGGTTAAGTTATTTCGTGTCTATTTTTAGCGGCATAACGCAATTTTTTATCCTTGTGTGTCCACAGATAAAAAACCACTGCGGTTCCAATCAATCCCATCATACCCCCTGGCCCCCAGATCATAATGCCACCCAATTGTTGGTCTAGCATAATTTCTATTGCCAAGCGCCCATCAAGGACATCATAAGCGGCATAAATCTGATCTCTTTTTAAGGTGATAATAGCACCGATAATAGTGTTGGGAATAGTGACTAGCCATAAAATGATAATGCGCACACCAAAGGAAACACGCGAAGATTTTTGGCGAGGGTCGCAGATTAACCACCAGAAAAAGAACCCCGTGACAATCATCGTGACGTGCATCGTATTATGCAGTGATTGATCTGCTAAGGCTTTATTATGCAAGCTGGGTATTTGCCAGATAAGTAATGTTGCAATAAAAAGAACTGAGGCAATGACCGGGTGACCGAGGAAATGATACAGCCATTGAATGGCTTTATTTCTGATAATAGGTGTTAATACCGAGTGACGTATTATTTTGGGTAAGCCCTGTAATAACGGGGCAAGTGGCATGCTTAAGATAAGTAACAATGGTCCCAGGCCACGCATTAATAAATGCTCTATCTGATGAAAAAATAGAAAGTGTTCTGACAGTGGCTCAAGGGGAGATTGTAAGGCAATGACAAAGCACAGCATGCCGAGTAAAAAGGTAATGCTTTGCCCCAGACTAACTGGGCGGCCTGCTTCACGCCGTTTTGCGCGTCCACGGAAATAAACCACAACCGTGAGTAGCATGGGAATAGCGACATCAGGCGTATAAATCCAGGCTGACCAGATCGGTTGCCAGGGCCTAATCGTGCCGTGGGCGAGGCTGAGTAGTGGAAAAAGAAATAGGCAAATAGCTATTAGAGATTTTATAGAAGAATAAGGCACAATTTTGCAGCTATGTAGGGTGGGCAATATTTTTTTGCCCACCATGT
>WTCN01000270.1 GCA_013138555.1 Methyloprofundus sp.
CGTAGCAGTCAGGCTAATCTGGTTTTCATATAAAGCTAACTCCTGTTGCCCAAAGCTTAATTTTTTTAGGCTGGCGGGTGGGTAGCTAATATTGCTGAGCTCATCCTCTGGAAAGCTTAAGCGTGTCGGGATTAAATATTTTTGTAGCGGCTTGTGGGCGTTTATATGCCAGCCAGGCTTTAATTGAATACTGACCCTGAGCTGATTGTTGCTAGAACGCTGAGCTCGAATACTCACAGCACCTTTAGCCGCATATTGTGTCGTGCCGATTTCTGTATAATTTAATAAAGCGGCCGCTGAGAGTAAGCCAGTATAATTGGTCGGCTGATTTTTTATGCTTGCAGAAAAGGCAGTCAGTGCGGCAGTGGCTTTGTCTGGGTAATTCAATTTTGACGTACGTTTAGATAATTGCGCTAATACATTGACGGCGACAGCATTGGCAGAGGGGAGGGCGTGGTCTTTAATATCCTTAGGGCGCAGCATCATGTCCGCCGTTTCTAGCGCACTATTCATAAAGAAACCACCACGTGAATTATCCCAGAATTGAGTGAGCATAATATTCGTCAGTTGTTCCGCCTTGTCTAGCCATTGTTGGTCGCCTGTCTGGTCATATAGTTTAATTAAGGCACTGGCAAAATAGGCATAGTCTTGTTGATTGCCGCCTATTGAGGAACTGCCTTGCCAATGAATTCGCCATAGTTCACCAGAAGCCAGGCGGTTGGTTTCCCATAACCAGTTAGCGGTTTTTTCCGCAGCAATAAGATAGCGGGGATGCTGCAATATTTCAGCAGCAAGTACCAGGCTTTCTATCATCATGGCATTCCATGCGGTGACAATTTTATCATCACGTAATGGCGCGGTGCGTTGTACACGCTTTTGCTTTAGAACTCTTCGGATTTGTTCAACTTGAGTGAGTAAGGCGGGTAAAGCAATGTCGTGTTTTTCAGCATAATCTTCCAGGCTCATGGGAAGATGTAAAATAGTATGTCCCTCAAAATTTCCCTGTGTTGTCACTGCGTATAAGTCTATAGCGCGTTGTGCCAGTTCCGGTGGCAATGCACTTTTTATTTGCGCGGGTGTCCAGACAAAAAATTCGCCTTCCTTACCATTGCTGTCTGCATCTGTTGCCGAATAAAAACCGCCTGCATCGCTACGCATATCCTGTAGTACATAATCTAATGTGTGTTGTGCAATACGTGCATACTCTGCTTTACCCGTCAGTTGATAGGCTAATAAATAGACTTGTGATAATTGCGCCTGATTGTAGAGCATTTTTTCAAAATGTGGGACTAGCCATTGCCTATCCGTGGCATAACGATGAAAGCCTCCTCCTATCTGGTCATAAATCCCGCCCTGTGCCATCGCCTGTAAACTCGCCTCGACTGTCGCCAGATTTTTTTTATGTTCAAAGCGCTGATAGATATCAAGTAGATACATCAGTAGCGGTTCATTGGGGAACTTCATTTTTTGGCCAAACCCGGCATAGCGTTTATCTTGTACCGAGACCAGATGTTTTGCCGTTTGTTTAAATAAAGCCAGATCCAGCGTCTGGCTGCGTTGCTTACTGTGCTGACTGCTGGCAACAGCATTGGCCACTTCATCTGCACGTTGTAAAACTAATGCTTGCTGTTGCTGCCAGACTTCATTGACACGGCGTAATAATTTTTCAAAGGGCTCGGGTGGAAAATAACTATCTCCTAAAAAGGTTTTTCCCTCGGGAGTTAAAAAGCTTGACATAGGCCAGCCACCCTGCCCGGTTAATAAATTCACGGCTTGCATATAAACGGCATCAATATCTGGGCGACGCTCTCTATCTACCTTGATGGCGATAAAGTACTGGTTTAGTACGGCAGCAATGGCAGGGTTATCAAAACTTTCTTCTTCCATGACATGACACCAATGGCAGGTGGAGTAGCCAATAGATAAAAAGATGGGTTTGTTTTCTCGTCTGGCTTTGGCAAAGGCATCTTCTCCCCAGGGATGCCAGTGGACAGGGTTATGTGCATGTTGAATTAAGTACGGTGAATCCTGGAGAATCAGTTGATTAATGTAAGCGGGCTGGCCGTTCGTCAAGAGATTGGCGGTACGAGGGTGATAGTTTTTGCCTTTGTTGGTAAAAGCGGTGTGCAATGGCTGGGCTAATTCGGCAGGATAGTATTGGATTTGTGCCGCATAAGCATTGTTATAGCTTATGCACAGGGTAATACAGGCGAGGAAAAATGCTATGTTAGATTTGCAAGAAAACATAAGAGATGCCTTTATTAAATAAGAGGTTTGATATAAGCCTAGCATTGTGCCATGTACTTAGACAGTGTTTATTTATGACACCCTTAAGCAGCATGGCTTTGATAGTCGTATGACGGGCAGGAAAAAGCCCTTTGCTCATCCTGCAGTGTATATAATCCATAAAATTCAGCAAATACAGTATAATAAGTCGCTAACATTGAGCCTATAAGCTTTTATATAAATCTGATACGTCGTATATTCAGGCCTAAGCTATTCTTTATAGCGATTTAGGTAGAGTTGCTAGACAGGTTTTGGTCATTTAATATTTGGAGAATTTATTTATGCGTTTTGTTATTTCCTATCCACAAACAAATTGGGATTATGCAAAATTTCGCTTAAATCGCATTATTAAGGGAAAAGATAAGTCTAATGATGTCTTTACCGGCTCACCTGGTGGAAAAATTCAGTTACTGGAGCAACTGGAACCTCTAGGGAAATTTCGCTTATTAGATGAAATCTATCCGACCAAACCTTTTGGCATGGAGTATGTCGCTGGCGAAGGCTTGTACTTTATTACTGGTTTGCCTTGCTGTATTGATGGGGTCGCTGGTGATGAACATATTCTTAGATTAAATGATCAGGGTGAAATAGATCTGGTTATAAAGCACCCGTTGTTTTCTCAGTTGCGTTCTTTGCGCCGTACTAAAGACGGTTTATTAATTACTTCTAGTGGTATTGATGCCATTCTGGAAGTCGATTTACAAGGTGACGTTATCTGGTCCTGGTTTGGTACTGAGCAAGGTTATTCGACTAAATATGGAGGAGGTGAGCGCACAATTGATCGTGATTTTGATCACCGTACCTTGTGTTATCCCGGACGCTTACAAACGACGCACTTGAATTCGGCTATCATTGATCCTTATGATGAAAATAAAATTTTAACCATTCTTTTTTATCAAGGTAAAGTCGCACGTATCGATAGGAAAACACAGGCATTAGACCTTGCTATTGAGGACTTGAGTGGGGCGCATCATATTCGGCCGCATTCCAAAGGGTATATGCTGGCGAATTCACGTAAAGGTGAAGCGCGCATTTATGATCGAGATTTCCAGTTACTAGAGATTATTGCCGGCACTAGCCCATTTTTTCCTGTCAAATGGGTACAGGATACGGTGGAACTACCTTCTGGCTCACACCTGATTGCTGACTGTAATTCATTTAATCTACGCGAACGTGATTTAAATGGGCAAGAGAGAAAGTTTAACACGCAAATGCCCAATCGTATTTTTCAGATCGAGCCTGTCAGTGATGATTTTACCTTCAATGAACTCGCTCACAGCCACTTTTCACAACAATAGTTTTTTATGAAGCGCAGTCTGTTACTTGTTTGTACCACTTTATTAGCATTACCTAGTCAAGCCGATGATTTATCGCCTACTTTAGCTGAGTGGCAACGAACTGCACAAAACCCGTTAAGCCCTAATTTTAGTTTGCCGTTTGCCTATACATTTCATGGCGGAGCACCGGATGGTGAGGTGCATATAGGAAGCTTTGCTCCGATTATGCCAATCAGGTTTGATGGCTGGAATATTATCAATCAGCTAACCTTGAATATTATGGGAACACCTGGTGACATCACTGGAATCAGGGGGATGCCAGAGCCTTATACGGGGACTGAACATGGTGGAAGTGATGGTTATGCGGCAGGGTTGGCAGACACCTACTTTACTAGTTATTTTTCGCCAAGAATTAACGATGAATTTTCCTTAGGTTTAGGTGCAACTTTTGTTTTTCCGACCGATGAGCCTACGCGCGAATTGGGGAGTGGTAAATTCAGTGTGTGGCCAGCTGTTATGCTGGTTTACCAAACGCCTAAGGACTGGACATTGGGGTTGCAGGCACAACAAATCTGGTCGGTTATTGGTAGCTCCGAGAGAAGTGAAGTGAGCCAAATGATTCTTCGGCCCACTGTCAATTATAATCTACCAGATGGCTGGTATCTGGCATCGGATATGGAAGTGATTGCCAACTGGAATTCATCGCCTGAGCAGCGCTGGACAGTGCCCATCGGAGTGGGTATTGGAAAGCTATTTGCTGTCGATGGAAATGCGATAGATACGCGTGTGGAAGGGTATTATAATGTTGTCACACCTGACCAGGGGCCTACCTGGTCTATTCATGTTTCTTTTAGCTTTATTTTTGCAGAGCTTTGATTGCCAAGGGATGTGTACGAAATAACTTAGCCCGCTGCTATTCATAGTTGTAGGTTTTATTTTGTGCACCTTGCTAAGTTAATGGCGGCTCTTATCGTTAATATTATTTATAACAGGCCATGCTTAAATCTCTGACTCATATACTGCTAAATATTTGCCTATTTGTTTTTTGGCTTTGGGCAACGGTTGCCATTTATTTTATTAGCCTGCCTAATGCCCAGCTGGCAGTCATTGCTGCTGGCGTATTTGCGGTGAGTATTCCCCTGATCTTTGTTTTTCTTCCTAGGCGCAATAGCGCATTATCAATTATTTTACTGCTATATGCTACTGTCATTATCGGCTGGAATAATATGCAGCCGTCAAATGATCGTCATTGGTTACCGAGCGTTGCTAAATTACCCTATGCAATAAATAAAGCTAACACTGTTGAAATTTATAATATACGCAACTTTGATTACCGGACCGAACACGACTTTAGCGCAAATTATTATCATAAAACCTATAATCTGGATGAACTGGAAAGCATGGATTTTCTTCTCTCCTACTGGGGGGGAGGGACGAAGGTTGCGCATACTATTCTTAGTTTTGGCTTTAAAAACGGTGATTATCTTGCTGTTTCAGCCGAAACAAGAGTGGAAGAAGGAGAACCTCAGGAGTTGATACAGGGTTTTTTTAATCAGTATGAAATGATTTATATTCTAGCCGATGAGCGCGATATTATTCGTTTGAGAACTAATTTTCGTAAACAGGAGCCGGAAGAAGTCTTCCTGTACCCCACGACACTCAATAAAGAAAAAGTGCGTCAGGTTTTTGAAGTGATTATTGCCCGGGTTAATAAGCTGTATCAGTCTCCAGAATTTTATAACACCCTTACTCAGAATTGTTACACAACTTTGCGTGCTGATGTGAGAACGATTGCCCCGCCTAAAAATAGGTTTGACTGGCGCATACTGGCAAATGGTTATGCTGATAAAATGCTCTATGAAAATGGTAATATGGATACAGATTTAAGTTTCTCCGCAGCCAAACAATATTTCCATATCAATCAATATGTCTCTGACGATAATGATGCTGAAGATTTTTCTTTAAAAATTCGTCCTAACTTATCTAAATCAGGATCTTAGTATTGGTTTGTTTGAATGCTGTAGAGCGGGCTAAAATTCCCCCTACTTAAATCTATACATTTATTTATCTTTGATAGCTAAAAGCCGGGAAAAGTATGCAAGATATGAATACAGAAATACCATCAGATTTAAAGCAGGCTTTGCCCTACCCCAAAAAAAAGAGACGCTGGAATATTTACGTCTTGTTTAGGTTTGGTTCTATTTTTCAATGGACACTAACGGCTCTTTTTGCAGTGACATTGCCATTGATTTTAACGCTACTCTATAGCGTCTGGAGTATTCAGGAATATACGAGTCAAGGTACACGATTAATTCTAACGATAAATACGGTTAACAACAGTAAAATTCTGGTGGGTGAATTATCAGATATGGGGCGAATTATTAAAAAATATCAGATATTTGAAGATAAAGACCCTAAAATATTTTCAGCATATGAAGGGCATCACCAGACATTTCTTGATGTTGCTACACAAACTGATCTTAAAAAATTACCACAGGCATTTCGTCAGCCCTTCGCTAAGCTGATGCAAAAGGAAATGGATTTATATAACTATATTCAGCAAAAGCAGAATTCAGTGACGGAAAAGTTAAGCGAAGAAGATATAGAGAGGTATGTGGCATTAGGCTTAGAGGCTAAAGGCTTACTTAAATATGGCGATCAACAAATTAAATTACAAACGACATCTTTATTAACCTTGGCTGAATTGGTTGAAAAGCGGGTATCGCTGGCAACTCTGGTCTCTGTGGTTTTAGCCCTTATGTTAGGCCCGATATTATTATATTTGATCAATAGGCCGATTAAGCGTATTGAGAGAGCGATTGGCAGGCTGGGGAATGAACAGTTTAACAGGCATATCACGATTGAAGGTCCTAGTGACTTGCGTGAAGTAGGGGAGCATCTTGAGTGGTTACGACAAAAGTTGAATCAACTAGAAAATAATAAGCAGTTTTTTATTAAAACAATCTCGCATGAATTGAAAACGCCATTAGCAAGTTTAATGGAAGGGACTGACTTGCTAGAAGATGAGGTGGTAGGGAAATTAAACGCTGAACAACACAAAATCATTGAGTTATTACAAATTGCCAATATCAATTTAAGTGATCTGATTGAGAATTTAATTGAATATCAGAAATCCAGGTCAATATTGGCAAAAATGAACTTCTCGCAGTTTAATCTTAATCAGTTGATTAATAATATCTTTTCTAATTATCAGTTATTGTTGGAGCGCAAGAAAGTGAGCATCGTATTAGAAGGTAAAACAATTGATTTAATGGCGGATCGCGATAAAATTATAATCATAATTAGCAATCTGTTTTCCAATGCGCTTAAGTTTTCACCTGATGGGAGTCAGATTTATATTAAACTTGAGGTTGTTGATGGAGGGCTCAAGCTCTTAATGGCTGACCAAGGCGCGGGTATTGCCCCCGATCAGTTAGCACATATTTTTACCGAGTTTTATCAGCAGGAAACGCCAGAGGATTGGAAAATAAAAGGTTCAGGATTAGGTCTTAGCTTAGTTAAAGCTTATGTTGCAGCGCATTGTGGTAAAATTGAAATATTAGCACCTACGACAGAATACTGTGGTGCGCACTTTTTGCTCACATTGCCTTTGGCACCCGGAAATATAGATAGATAAAAAAATATGAAGTGGTTTTTGTTTTGTTATTGTGTGTTCAGTTTGTTTGGCTGTCAGTATCTCCCGTTTTTTGATGTAGATAAGGAGCCGTCTCCTGTTATGCCTGAAGTTAACCAACTTGAACAGGCAGTCAGGTATGGTACGAATTTTGCTTATGAACACAGTAAAGCCTCTGATGAGACCTGTGTAAAATATAAAAAGTTATATGAGCAAGGGGATTGGCGTGCTGGCTGGGTATTGGCATTGCATGTTAATGAAACGCATGCTCAGTTTTGTTTGAATGATAAAGAAGCCATATTGATTCTAACGCGACTGGAATCTGAAAAGAAAATTAATCCAGAATTAATCTGGCTTAATCAGTATCACTTGCGCTTGCTGCAAGCGGTACAGAAAAAAACCAGACAAATAAGTCAATTGCAGTACTCTATTCGTAGCATCAAGCAGCAAGTGACTGAGTTGGAGAAAAAGAATAAGGAGCAGTTTGAAAAGCTTGAGGCACTTAAAGCAATAGAAACTAGTATTACTAATTAATTAAACAATGAATCAGACTCGTTCTAAGCAATTTTCTAAACAAAGCATATTATTAGTTGATGATGACCCCAGTTTACTGGAGTTGCTATCTATGCGCCTTAAGGCTCTTGGGTTAATGGTCACGACAGCATCCAGTGCTGCCAAAGCATTGAATGTTATTCCACAGTGCCAACCGCAACTTATCATTACGGATTTACGTATGGATAAGATGGATGGTATGCAATTATGCAAGCAGGTACAAAATGACTACCCAGCGCTCCCTATCATTATTATTACTGCGCATGGCACAATTAAGGAAGCTGTTGAAGCAACAACTGAGGGTGTGTTTGGCTTTATTACCAAACCCGTTGATATTAATGACTTGCAAGAGAAAATTCATAAAGCTTTTGCGTTAAGTGCAGGACATTTTGGCGGTAAAGATGCTGAAAGCTGGCGAGCTGATATTCTGACTCGTAGCCCGTTGATGGAAAACCTTTTAAGTCAGGTGAAATTACTGGCTCAGGGGGATGCCAGTTTATTTATCCATGGTGAAAGTGGAACGGGGAAAGAACTGATTGCTCAAGCTATCCATAAAGCCAGTCCTAGGCATGATGCGCCTTTTATTGCAGTAAACTGTAGCGCAATTCCCGAAGAATTACTTGAATCTGAGTTATTTGGGCATCGTAAAGGTGCTTTTTCAGGTGCTTTTGATCACCGGAAAGGCTTATTCCAATCGGCAGATAAAGGCACTTTATTTCTGGATGAAATTGGAGATATGTCACCTGCTTTTCAGGTCAAGCTACTTCGAGCTTTGCAGGAACGGCAAATACGTCCTGTTGGTGCTGATAAAAGTATTCCAGTGGATGTGCGTATTGTTTCGGCAAGTCATCATGACCTGGAGAAAAAGGCCAGTGAAGGTAGCTTCAGAATGGATTTGTATTACCGATTGAATGTCGCTACTTTAACGCTACCCAAGTTATCAGAACGCCCTGAAGATATTTCTCTGCTAGCTAATCACTTTATTAGTCATCCTGAAGGGGCTTATGAATATATTGCCAAAGGTTTTTCTAATCAGGCCCTGGAGTTATTGCTTGCCTATGACTGGCCGGGAAATGTTCGACAATTAAGAAATGTAGTTGAACATGTATCGGCGCTTGCTACTACGCCTATTGTGCCAGCAAACCTGGTTGAGAAAGTATTGCAGGAAAAAAGTACCGCGCTGAAAGGCTTAAAAGAAGCTAAAAATCAATTTGAAAAGGAATACCTTGTTAAACTACTGAGTTCCGTTAATGGCAATGTCAGTCAGGCAGCCAGGTTAGCTAAGCGTAATCGTACAGAATTTTATAAGTTGCTGGAACGTCACCACTTAAAAGCAACTGCCTTTAAACAGAAAAAACAGAATTAAGTTTTTTTGTGTCTTTCATTGGGTGGTTGACAAAGTTCAGCTGCAGAAATAAAGCTAACAGCCCAGTATATTTTTATAACCGGGCTATATTATTGGGTGCCGAGCTTAGAAGCCCAGTTTATTAATACTTGATTTTGCCCCGTCAACGGCACCTTTTGTTCCGCCGTCAACGACTGAACCGCTTGTTGCCCCCTCTAAAGCACCATCAACGCCGCCTTTAGCGCTGTCAGTTGCGACTTGTTTGGTCATGTCGGAAACAGAGTCACTATTCACTTTTTCTGCCGTATCAGAAACGTTTTTTGCAGTATCACTCGCTTCATTAACATTGTTTGCTGCATTATTAACATCGTCTAAACCAAAAGCCATGACATTTTGTGCGCTAAGAACTAACAGACTGGTGAAGATTATTTTTTTGAACATGGGGATTTTCCTTATATAAAATTGCTAAAGATACCTGACAGGGTAGTAACTGTCCAGTAAATAAGATTAACAGTTATTGATAAAGCAGAATTGATGCCAATTTAAGTGTGAGTCGGAAAAAATAATTTACGATTTAAAATAATTATTTTAAATTCAATATTTACAAAGACTTAAAATTGTTATGGAAGGGAGATCTAAATACTGCTGAGGATTCTGCTTTTTAGTTTGATTAGAAAAAGTCGTGATATGGCGACAATTATTCATGGATAACAGAAAATTTATTAAGATATTTTTCGCTAGAGTGGCATACTTGATAGCTAATTCTTTAATAATAAATGAGTTTTATAAAAAGTCAGTGTAAGAATGGTGTTTGTAAACTGTCTCACTTAAGATACAAAGTGAAAACCCTTGCTTTGGAGGAGGGGGGTGGGGAAAGAGTGTGTAACTTTTTGTTATTTGAGCTGAATTATTAAGAGCTACAGGTAATCCAGCCCTGGCGATAGTATAGAGTTAGCAGCGATTATTATCTTTTGAATAAATAGTAAAGGTATTTGCAATGCAAGGTCATATCATTATCATCCAGTTTTACAACTTTACAATTTTCGATTTTATCTCTACCTGGTTGAATTTGCTTTTTGATCACACCTTCTTCAACCGAGTATTTAACGTCAACCGCTTTTATTCCATCCAGTCTGGGGTCAAATGCCGTAGACGTTAAGATGCCGTTATTACGGAAATTCCACTTATTTTGTACCATTTTTTTTTCTAAATGTAACTGAGGTGTTTCAGCATACAGTTTCCACTCACCGAGTATGAGTGAGTTGTCTTCCAATGGGATCGTTTTTTCTGCCTGAGCTGACGATGCAAATAGCAAAGTCGCTAGAGTTAAAAGCTTTATTATTTTTTTCATTTTTCAATCTTCAGTCTGATGAATGTTTATTAGAATGTTCTTAATTATAGCATGAAGAGAATTGAGCTTTTTATGTTTTGATGACGTGGGTTAAACTCAATACTAGTTGTCTTGCATATTTCATTCTTGTCGCTACAATGTTAAAGTATAAAGTTTATAAATAATAATGATAAAAGAAGGGGAAACTATGAAACTTAATATATTTTGTTTATTTGCTTTACTATTTGTTTTTTCTAATCAGTCTTTTGCTGCAAGTGAAGGTAAAGAAGGTGACTGGGATATGAGAAATGTTATCGAAGATTTAAAGCCAACAGCAGGCTGTAAAGATAAAGCGAAAGCGGAAAAGCAGACCATTCCAGGGAGCTATCGCTTTAACAAGTACACAACTCAAGTTTGTAACAATATAGGCTATGGTTGGGGGAAGAATAAAGTTGTGGACAATGGAGAGCTAGTTTGTGAAGCTTGTGAGGGAGACTATGAAGGCAAGGAAAAATACCGCTGCTACATGAAGGATGTCACTGTAGAGTGCAAGATTGTTAAGCGCGGTTTCTAGTTTGAGCTAAAAAACTACCAGCCTATTAAATAGCTGGTAGTTTTTGTTGCAGATAAAAATGCAAAGTATGTTGAGGCGTTAAACGTCACATCATCAGCTTATTTTCTTTAAGCTGTCGTGGCATTGACTGGCTTTAGCATAGAAGTACGTCCCACCATAATGTCAACCGCCTTAAATAACCTTTTAAATACCGAGGCCTGACGGTAAGGTATGCCATGTTTCTTGCACACTTCTACCACTTTGGGCTGCACAAATTGATATTGCAGCAATGAAAGTTCAGGCCATAGATGGTGTTCTATCTGGTAATTTAGCCAGCCATAAAAAAAGTCATTAAAATCTGACCCTGTTGGATAGTTCACTGAGCCTAGAATCTGGCGCAGAAAAAACTCACCTCGACCCTTGCCTTTATCTTCGAACATCATCACATCATCACCTGCATGGTTAGGTACGATGACCAGAAAACTATGCATATTGGTAAAGGCTTCTGCCAGAATTGATGTGAGTAAGACACTGGTTGCAGCAAAAGTACCTAAAGGTAAAAATAACGCTGGCAATAAAACAAAGCGAAAGCCAATATAAGGTAAAATGCTTTCCAGCCATAATGCACGGCCTTGTGGGGTAAATAGACTCCAGGCACCTGTGCGCGTCAATTCAGGTTCAGCTTCACGTTTTTGCCTCGCCTGACTTATGCGTAATTCTTGATGTGTTCTAGGGGTGTAATATAATATCTTCCAGCCTGTGGTAAAAAGACCGACGATGCCAAAACGTAACCACATAGGCACTTTAGACTGCCTTAACCATTCCATATTGTGCTGTAAGTGGTCAGGGTCAAGTTTTTCCCCTAGATTGTAATGGTGTAATATATCATGCTCCTGATGCCAGCCAGCAGGGGTGATCCAGTCGGGCCAGTCTAAAAAGCGCCGCCAACCCTGGGCGAATTTTTTACTGTTATAACTGTCAGGCACGTTGCTAATTTTGTCATAGCCTTTATGCACGATAGGGTGAGTCATTTGTGTCCAGCGGGTAAAGCTACCTTGACTGATTAAGAGTGCAGAAATCGGGTTAGGAAAAACCCATGCGCTACCATAGCCCAGTAATGAGCATACCTGCCCCCAGCGTTCCATCTTTTTTAAATGTTTAAAGTCCTGTTCACCAACGCGTGACAGAGCCTCTTTATGAATGGCATCAAGGTCTTTAGCGAGTGCCTCTCTATCGACATTTTGATAACTGTTTAAACTCATTGTGTTTCCTCTATATTACTTGATCAGGCAAGGGAGTACCTGCAAAAAATGCGGCTAAATTACTCAGGGCTTTTTCACCCATAGCGGTTCTTGTGGAAAGTGTTGCGTTGCCTAAATGGGGTAAAAGCGATACATGATTTAGAGCGAATTTTAGGCCCGCAAGTAAACTTGTTATAAGTATGAAAAAATTGGCTACGAACTTAAGACGGGACAAAATAAGTAGGGTGGGCAGTTTTTTTTGCCCACCATCAAAGCTAAACCTTTTTGGCAACCCAGCAATTCTATATGCCCAAAAATGTTGGGTTAGCTTGTTGCACTGACGCTTAACAAGCTAGCCCAACCTACGCGGTAAAATATCTCCTGTCCCGCATAAAACAAAAAAGGCATCACTGTTAGCACAATGATGCCTTTGCTATCAATACAAAAAACGACTTATGCAGCTGTTGAGCGATAATATTCAAGAGCAGCAGCAACACCACTTCCTGGTGTAATATCGAAACCATTATCCAGTAATGCCATTTCTACACCAGCAATCGCACCTAGCATAGAGACATCATTCATATCACCAATATGCCCAATACGGAAAACTTTACCCATCACTTCGGTTAAGCCAGCGCCTAAAGAAATGTCGTATTTGTTAAATGCTGTCGCAATCACATCTCGCGCATCTTTATCTTCAGGGACGACAATGGCAGACACCGTATCGGATTCAAAACCAGGCTGTGCACAAAGTTTTAAGCCCCAGGCGGCAATTGCTCTACGCGTCCCTTCACCTAGACGATGATGACGTGCATAAACATTTTCCATGCCTTCTTCTAGTAATAGATCCAGTGCAGCACGTAAGCCATGCAGCATCGGAGTAGAGGGGGTGTAGGGTGTGTAGCCCATGGCATTTTGAGCCATTTGGTCTTTCAGGTCTAAAAAGCAGCGTGGGAAGCTTGCTGTTTCTGTTAGTGCCAATGCTTTTTGACTAAAAGCAACAATGGCTAAGCCAGCAGGTAGCATAAAGCCTTTTTGTGAGCCACTGATAGCACCGTCAATCCCCCAGTCATCCATACGGAATTCAAGGCTGGCAATAGAACTCACACCATCCACAAATAATAGGGCAGGGTGACTGGCTGCATCCATTGCTTTACGAACGCCAGCCATATCACTAGTGACACCCGTTGCTGTTTCATTATGTGTTGCTAAAACAGCTTTGATTTCATGTGCAGAATCTTCTTTTAAACGCGCTTCTAATGCATCAACAGGGATACCTTTACCCCATTCCACTTCATGCATTTCAACGTCTAGGCCTAGACGTTGTGCCATATTCATCCATAAGTGGCTAAACTGTCCAAAGCGATAAATCAGGACTTTATCACCCGGATTTAAGGTATTTGTTAGCGCAATTTCCCAGCCCGCAGTCCCTGTTGCAGGGAATACAAATGCTTGACCTGTTTCGGTTTTAAATACCTGTTTCAAGTCTTCTAAAATAGGCTTTAATAATAGGGGAAAAGTAGGCGCGCGGTGATCCTCCATAGGAACATGCATCGCACTTAATACTTCATGAGGGGAGTTAGTAGGACCAGGGATAAATAGGTGGTTACGACCAGCCATTGAAATGCCTCTTTAAAGGTTAAAATTATCGGAAAAATTCATCAATGATGACATAGTTGGGGTAGTACATCAAGTGATGAAAAAAGAGCCATGAAATTTAGGAAATATAAATGTCGCTGCTCGTTTATCAGGTTTTTTGAAGCAATACAGTGATATACTTCGCGCGGTCACGACTGCGGATTCCTAGCGGCTGAGTTTTTGCCGATAGCTGCGTTGCTAAAACAGTTACGTAGCCAGCTATGCGCCTGTTTCAGCGCTTTTCTCT
>WTCN01000143.1 GCA_013138555.1 Methyloprofundus sp.
CCAATGCTGGGTCTTCAGCACGTACAGGGGATGTTAATCGAATAATACCATTGCCTTCTTGAATCACTTTTCCAGAAAAATATTGTGGCTGTAATACCTGAGTCCATCGCACTTCGTTCTTTGCCGCAAATGTAAAATTAGAAATTGAAAATAGTAGTAATAAAGAAAAAACCGGTTGTATATTCATAACTCAAACTCTATATAAGTATTTAATGATTAACCATGCCGTACAATACAGCAATGTGCGCTAATTCTGCAACGCTATTCACAGCTAATTTTTTCTTTAATTTGTGTACTGTAATTAGCAATCGTTTTATAGCCCAAACTTAATTCATCTGCGATAATTTTGGCCGTTTTTCCTTTTGCTAACAACAAAAACACATCAAACTCCCTCGGGGAGAAATCCTTAATCACCTGTTGTTTATTAGACATCTTTCCTAAATAATACTTTGATATCTTAGATTTACCAAAGCAGCGACCAGTCGCCACGTTAAAGAATAATTTTTATGTTTACCTCGGTAAACTTCTTTAACAATCCTGAAAACTTTGCAGCGCCGGTTAACATTTTCAATGAAAATACGCTGTTTAGAAAGTGCTTTATTATGGGCTTTCATGTCTGGTGTAAGTGAACGTCCTTTTTTCTTTTTAACGGGTAACTTAGTGTTTTTATGAATATTTTGAATGCCTTGGTACCCTGAGTCCGCTAAAAGAATAGAATGTGGGTGAAGGAAAAGTCTATTCTTTTTAAAAACGGTAAAATCATGCTGTCTTCCTTTTGCACAAACCACCGATAGAATTATCAGCGATGCAGCACACACAACTAACTGCGCCTTAATTGTATGTCTTTTTTTTACCTGAATAATAATCTTTTTGGTGTTTGATAGGCCGCTCAATGGGTTGCTCTGATACATCAATAATTAACGTTTCAGGGGGGGTATCAATAAGCGCCTTACGATTGGGTAAGGTTTCAGATTTAGCAATGATTCGCGCATAACGAACATAAATTTTATGACAGTAAGATTCACTAATGCCAAAAACACTGGCTAAGTTTACAAACGTGGGATAATGTCTTAAATAATATAAAGTTAATAAAACACAGTCATTTATGAATAATTTAGAAGGTTTAACACCGCGCTTTCGCAGCGGGTTAATACATTTTTGTGACTGTATATAAAGCTCTACTTTACAACATAGTTTTTCAAAATCTTCTTTTGATAGTCCTGTCATGCGCTTAAAGTCGCTGGGACTTTCGTGCTGTAGTAAGTTAAAGGGTTTCACGTTACATCATTATTTTAATTAGTAATCTGAATTATAACTGAAAGCTTCAATTTAATGCTTTATTTAGGAAAGATATCTATTAGATCCTTCAGGATAATACTCATTAAACTCCGTCGCTTTTTCTAAATAAATATTCCCTTGTGCCACTGATTTAATTGCAATCGCTAAATCAGAAGCCGCGCTATTTTTACTGATAAACCCCTTTGCTCCAGCCGCTATTGCCCTATCAACAAATACAGACTCATCATTAACACTAAAGACTAATATTTTGGCATGATTATCCTGTGCAACAATCCGCTTTATCGCCTCTAAACCGCCAATTCTTGGCATTGATAAGTCCATTACCAAGACATCAGGTTTGCTGCTCTTGATAGGCACTGATAGCCTGCTCACCTCTTTCTGCCTCAGAAATAATTTCAATACTATCATCTATAGAAAGCAACATTTTAAAACCCGCTCGAACAACCGCATAGTCATCCACTAAAATTACTTTTATAGTCATATTTAAAGGCTATGTCTGCATTAGCTGTTGTTTTGGTCTATACTTATAAAAAATAAAGAAAATAATCGTGGAGGTCATGATGCAAAACGAAAATTTTCAACAGTGGTTGAGTCAGGCAACAGAATTGACCATTTATCAAAAGAAGCAAGCCTTTAATGAGCTATCAGACGAGACTCACCAGGCGTTAACCGAAGAACAGTTGGGTGAAGTTAGCTATTGCCCTCACTGTGCGTCCTCTAAATTTACTCATTGGGGGCAATCACATAACTTGCCTCGCTATCGATGTAAAGCCTGTTTAAAAACGTTCAATGTACTAACAGGGACGCCTTTGGCAAGATTGCGTCATAAATCTCTCTGGCTACCTTATTCAGAGATGATGCTTGAAAGCTCTACCATTCGAAAAGCAGCGAGTGAACTGGGTATTGATAAAAACACGGTATTTCGCTGGCGCCACCGGTTTCTTATTAGCCCCACCCTTCATAAGCCAGAACATCTAACGGGAATAGTTGAAGCGGATGAAACTTTTTTTCTTGAGTCACATAAGGGTGAGCAGGGATTAACTCGGCCACCTCGCAAACGAGGTGGCAAGGCGACGAAACGGGGCACTTCTTCTGAGCAAGTACCTGTGCTTATCGTTCGTGATAGAAGTGGTGTTACCTCTGAAGAAATATTACCTAGAGTCACCTCTAGCGCTCTGGCAGATGTATTAATTCCTCTTTTAGATGCAGATGCAATTTTATGTTCCGATGGGCATCGTAGCTATCAAGCCTTCGCTAGGGAGTCAGGTATTAGTCATCGACCAATTAACCTGTCTGCAGGGAACCGTGTGATCGATAAGGCTTTTCATGTGCAAAATGTAAATGCCTACGACAGTCGCTTAAAAGGTTGGATTACTCGATTCCATGGGGTTGCAACCAAGTATTTGGATCATTACCTTGGTTGGCAAAGATGGCTAGATTCACACACAAAATCATTGAATCCACAGAAATTTCTACGAGAAGCCGTTAGGGCTAATTATGATTACCAACAGCTAATGCTGACATAGCCAAACTAAAACTATTTACTGATGAGCTATGGTTAAAGCTAAAATCAGTTATGTTGAATCTGGGGATCTATGATAAGCCCTGTAATTGCTACACGGTATGACAAACTAAAGAGAAATTTTGAGGGGCTGTCGCTCTAGTTTGTGCTTTTTTATGGTTGCCTATGTGAAACGGCAGCAGACCCTAGTTCTAATTTCAATTTCTCGTTCTTATTTCTTAGTGTTACATAGCATCCTGACTT
>WTCN01000277.1 GCA_013138555.1 Methyloprofundus sp.
TTTGATCACCTGGAAGACATTATCAAAGGCCTAAAACAGGAAGGCTTTCAGGTCAGCATTGACTCTCTGGAGACGGATGACTTGTTACGTGGTGCAAATGCGGGGGCTGATTATATGCTCAGCTTGCATGAGAGCACCTTGTGGGTTGCTGATGAAGTGGATGCAACACCGATTATCATTCCCGAAAAACATACCGATATTAGCTCTTTAGAGAGATCCATCGCTACGCTACAGGCAAAAAATAAAGCCTTTATTGTCGACCCGATTCTTGACCCCATCCACTTTGGCTTTACCGAATCGGTGGTGCGCTATCATACGGTACGCCAAAAATACCCTGATATAGAAATGATGCTAGGTGTTGGTAATATTACCGAACTGACCCATGCCGATACCGCAGGTATGAACGCCATCTTATTAGGCATATGTTCAGAACTCAATATTAAACATATTCTGGCAACCGAAGTCAGCCAACATGCCAGCCGTGCAATTAAAGAAGCCGACATAGCCAGACGCATCATGTTTGCGGCCAAAGAAAATAATACGCTGCCCAAGCATATTAGCCCTGATTTAATGGCATTACATGAAGTCTCCCCTTTTCCTTACCAGTTGACGGAAATCGAAGAGTTTGCTGCACAGGTCAGAGACCCGAGTTTTCGCATCCAGATTAGCCCGGATGGGGTACATATTTATAACCGTGACGGCATACATAGCGCAATTGACCCCTTTGATTTATACCCTAAACTCAACGTTGAAAATGATGGCGGACATGCTTTTTACCTGGGTGTAGAACTCGCCCGGGCTGAAACGGCCTGGCAGCTAGGCAAACGTTTTGATCAGGATCAGGCCTTAAACTGGGGGTGTGCTGCCAAAACCACCGAACAAACAGTCGACTTACATACCTTTAAGCCCGCTGGAACAACCTTTAAAAAAACATGATTCAAGAAACAATCGTAACAACACAAGACCCCGATGGTAAAACGCATATTGCGCCCATGGGAATCCACGCCGCAGGGGATGAATTTGTCATTCTTCCGTTCAAGCCTTCGTCTACTCTGGATAATATCTTAAATAACAAAACCGCCATCATTAATTACACCGATGATGTCAGGGTTTTTGCTGGCTGTTTAACCGGACGATATGATTGGCCCTTAAAAAAAGCAAATAAAATTGACGGTTATTACTTAGAAGATGCACTCGCACATTGCGAAGTCACATTAACCCATGTTGATGACGATGCGGTACGCCCTAAACTATTTTGCAAAGCCGTACAGCGTGTTAATCACAGTGCCTTTAAAGGTTATAATCGCGCGCAGTTTTCTGTACTGGAAGCCGCTATACTACTTAGCCGGGTATCGCGTCTATCGCCTGCGAAAATCAATGCCGAACTGGACTATTTACATATCGGCTTTAATAAAACCGCAGGCCCCCGTGAACGGGAAGCCTGGGACTGGGTTACCAAAGCCATAGAGCAAAAAACCAGAGAGCTACAAGCTTTATGAGTGGTATGCTAGCAAGCGTTAATAGCCTGGAAGAAGCCCAAATAGCACTGCAGGCGAATATCGATATTATTGATTTAAAACAACCCGCACTGGGCGCATTAGGTGCGCTGGATACGCAACAAGTCGCCGCTATCGTCACCGAAATTGCACAGCGTAAGCCTATTAGTGCAACAGTCGGCGACCTGCCGATGCAAGCCGAGTTAATTTTTGATGCCGTTAAACAGATGGCTGATACAGGCGTAGACTATATCAAAATCGGTTTTTTTCCTGATCAGGAATGGCATGAAGTGATAGTAAAATTGCAATCACTGACACAGCAGTCATTAAAATTAATTGCGGTTTTATTTGCCGATCAGCAACCTGATTTCAAAGCCATTAAACAATTAGCAGAGGCTGGTTTTAGCGGTGTTATGCTGGATACCATGAACAAATCGAATGGTTCACTGACTCAGGTGATGCCCTTTGCTGATATTCAGCAATTTGTAAAAATAGCCAGACAACAACAGTTACTCTGTGGTCTGGCCGGTTCTTTACGTGTCGCAGATATTCCACTATTGCTCCCGCTAGGTGCTGATTACCTAGGGTTTAGGGGGGCGCTCTGTACTAATCATCAACGCACAGCTGAACTTGATCCGATTGCCATGCAGGTCATTCAAAAGATGCTATCGCTACCACGTATTAGTTAATAATTGTTTGTACGCTCCTCGCGTCACTGCCATTAAGTTAAGCCTATTTTACAATGTAGGATGGGCAAAGGAGCTTTATCCCGTGCCCATAATAACGATGTGATGGGCACGCTACGCTTTGCCCATCCTACATTTTGAACTGTGTTGGTTCTTAACTTAATGGCAGTGACACCCTCGCGTGGGAATGCATCTATCGACGCTCCAGCGTCGTGTATAATGAGCAAATAAGGCGCGAGGTATAGTGGCAACGATAAAAATGCTGGGTTACGTTATTTCGCGGAGCTCAATAAGCTAATTCAGTTTACTTGATTTAGTATTCCTTTTTTCTAAAAAAAATAACAAACAAGAAAATGGTCCCACTAAAGTCATAAACGTTACAAAAAAAGATAAAAAATCATAATTACAATAAATAAAATTAACGATATTAGATTTAAAATAGCTCAAAACTACAACTACTACCAAAGTAATCATATAAGGTAATCCATTTTTATCATATTTGTTATGCATACCCAGCATTTACCCTACCTCATATCCAGCGTAGTTGCCCAATGTCTAGCAAGATGGGGTGCACTGAGGCACGAAGCGCATCTTTCGGGAATCTATTGTTTAAGCTCATAGATTCCCACTGCAATAAATATATCACGCCCCCCCACAAAAAGCCCAGCCCACCTTATCAGCATCTATTTATCACCTGAAACACTAATAATAATTGCCCCCATACCTGATGACTTTAACGTGGAGGCATCAAACATCTGTTTAAACCGGCTCACTTCCTTGGCTTTATCGGAAAATAAATCCTGAGCAAAGGCATAGCCTAATGTCTGGTAAACAAGTTCAGCTTCAATTGTATACTCTTTTTCCTGCATATCCTGAATGGCAAACTGAATACTATCACTACCACCGATAAAATCTTCATCGGAGTTAGCTTCCCCCTGAACCTTGATTTTATTGGGCACCGTTTGCTTATCAAAGCCATTGGGCAACAGGCGATTATCTTTTAAATAACTTTTTGCACGCAATAATGTATAGCTAATATCACCTTGATAATCCTGCATAATGGCTTCATAAACCTGCACCTGTGTTGCTGAATTAATTAACTGATAATGAGGTTCAAATTGTGCAGCACCCTGATCCGAGTCCAGCTCAGCGACACTCCCGTCACTATTCACTTTACCTGTCTCAAAAACAGTCTTTCCATTGCCATCACGCACTGTAACATGCACAATAACACGCCGTGACGGGTAACCAGAAGGGAGTTTATGCCCTGCCTGATTATCAATATTCAAACTGAAATTTAAACTTTTGTTTTCTAGTGTCGCATCGCTTATTTCCAGTTTAGCCGCTCCCTTCAATAGTTTTTCTGCATTTAGAATACTGCTTGAAAAGTCTGTAGGGGTCACACCTAATGGCTCCCGGTAATCCTGCAATATGGATAACATCAAACGGTTAGCTCCGAGAAAGCTATGTTGCGCAAAATCGTCTCTCTGAGTCTTCAACCCCGGTGGCTGGCTAGCAATAGTAACACCGCTGGCTCTTTGCATATGACATTGCTGGCAACTGTGCGTTTCGGCATAATCACTATTTAACCATTCGCTATAAGGCATTTGCTCAGGAAACTCATCTTCAGGACCGGTACTTAAAATATTCCCCTCCTCATCCGTATAGGGTGTCGTTAAATCATGGCAACTCGCACAGAGTTCAGATGATTTAATATGAGCACTATAGACAGGGGTAAAATTAGCAAAATTCTGCATAGGTCGGGTTAAGACATTTTTAAAAGGGCCATATATTAAGCGCTCTGTACTCGTGGGAAAGCTATCAATCACAAAATTACCTGAAAAACCTGCCTCGGTTCCAAAAGGCTCGTTGGGCGATATTTGATGACATAAAGTACAGCTTACCCCATTCATGGCAAGGTCATGATAAGGGTTTTGTCTACTCAGAATACCTGAATCAAATACCCCCTGAACATGATCATTTTGCTTTCTCGCTTCTTCATTGGCCATTGGGGCGTGACAGCGCGTACAGGTATTGCGGATCGTTTCTTTTTGACTTGGCGTTCTATTTAACTCACTTCTTACCTTGGCTTGCCAGAAAGGATCGCGAGTAGCATTTGCCATCATTGTTGTACTCCAGGCCGAGACAATTGAGACATCCTTACCCTGCCCATCTTTTATATCCTCATGACATTGTGCACAAATACCCGAGCCACTAAAATGTTCGGATCTGAAAATAGTGCGACTGACAGGATTAACAACGGACTCGGACAGATTATGAATCTGGAATATATTATCTCCTAAATAGCTCATGTCAGCGGTATACAGTTGATTAGATAAGTTTATTTGAGATAAATGAAAACTTAAATCACTATAAATAGGTACTATTCCGGCAGGAGACACTTCCCCGGCTTGATTCATCACCTCCTCTAATTTCAGTTTATCAGGTGGCTGATAACTTAAATTTGCCTGATAAAATTGCTCCTGAAAACGTATATAGGGGATATTTAACTGATTTTTTTCTGGGTAAAAAGTTGCATCTGCCCAGCAGGGGTTAATAAAGATATTTAAAATGGCTAATAAAAAACTGTATTTTATCATTTGGGCTTTTAGTATTAATTGAAGGTTATATAGACTTTCAGATAAATAATTTCCATCCATTCTGAATAGTCAGTTTATATCTATCATTATT
>WTCN01000001.1 GCA_013138555.1 Methyloprofundus sp.
GCTAAAATCTGTACGCTATTGGATTGTTTATTTTTAGATAGCCCCTGTAGGCCAAAACGCCAGCTTAGATTCACATGTGCTAACAATAAACGACTCGCACTTAATATTAGATAAACAAGCCCCGCTATCACTAATAAGCTAACGACACAGGCTGCAATAATACTCAGCGTCATTTTCATGTCCTTGGTGTATTGCGTTATCAACACAAATAGCAGACTTAATGCCAAGCCATAAACCAGCCATGCACTACTGGGTAATGGCACCAGGTCACGGCGTAATATACGCAAAGGTGATACCTGTTTTAAGCGTAATAAAGGGGGCAAAGCAAAACCAAATAACACCACGATGCCCATCATCATGCCAAATACAACTGCGAGTATACTGGGAGCCGCTATTTTTGCAGGCAATAGTTCACGCAAGGTATACAATAAAGCTTCCTGGGTTATCCAGCCCAATATACAGCCTATGCTACTGGCAATCAAGCCTATCAATAAAAATTGCCATAAAAATAATTGCAATACCTGGTTTTGTTTATATCCCAAACAGCGCAAAATAGCAGTACTGTTAAAATGTCGTTCACTATAACGCCGTGTTGCCATGGCAATGGCCACACCTGAAATCAGAATTACTACAATACTGGATAAGCCTAAATAACGTTCTGCTTTTTGTAGTGCAGAACCCAGTTTTGGCCTATCCTCATAAACATCCATGATACGTTGAGATACACCCAGCTGAGGCTTTAACCAGTGCTTAAAATTTAAAATATGCTGTTCTGCACCGGCAAACTGAAAGAAACGGTGTACATGACTGCCAGGTTGCAATATTCGGGTTGCTGTCAGGTCGTCTGCACTGATCATTACCCTGGGGGATAAACTATACAAATCACCGCGCTTATCCGGCTCATAATCAATAATCTGAGTGATTAGCAGTAATTGCTCCCCTAACTGCAATTGATCACCTAATTTAAGCTTTAAAGCGGATAAAATACGTGCTTCTACCCACACCTCGCCCGATTTAGGACCGTGATAAACGGTTTGCTCCTGTGCATAGTTCTCCTGTCTTATTTTTAAATAGCCGTATAAAGGATAATTTGCACTGACGGCTTTCACTCCTGCCAATAAAAATTCATCATTTTCCATTAGTACAGTGGAAAACTCCGTTCCCTGTGATTGCTTTAAATTCAGGCTTTCTGCCTTTTGTAAAATATGCCTGTTGATAAGCTCAGGACTACTCAATACCAGATCAGCTGCCAAAAATTCAGCTGCCTGATAATTCATCGTGCGATTAATGCGGTTGGCAAATAAGCTGATCGCCGTTGCACTTCCGACAGCAATAATAAGTGCCAGCATTAATAAAGTTAATTCCCCGGAGCGACTATCCCGACGTAGAAAACGTAACGCCAAACGCAAACGATTCATACGATACACCCGGCTTTTAATTCAATCGTGCGTTCACAGCGCTCTGCCAAACGCTGATCATGCGTAACTAGAACCAATGTGGTCTGATTTTCTTTATTTAACTCAAATAGCAAATCAATAATATTGTCACCAGTGCTACTATCCAGATTTCCCGTCGGCTCATCTGCAAATAAAATTTTCGGCCGGGTAACAAATGCCCGTGCCAGAGCTACACGTTGTTGCTCCCCGCCGGACAATTGACTAGGGGTATGTGTTAAACGCTGACTTAAACCAACCCGACCCAGTAAATCAGTCGCTAATTGTCTGGCTTCTTTATTGCCCACTAATTCCAATGGCAACATCACATTTTCCAAAGCATTCAGGTTCGGTAGTAACTGAAAGGATTGAAACACAAAACCAATCACCTGGCTACGCATTGCCGCGCGTGCATCTTCATCTAATTCGCTCATGGATTGATCCAATATTTCTATTGATCCCGAACTTGCAACATCCAGTCCAGCCAATAAACTCAGTAAGGTCGATTTCCCTGAACCCGATGCACCAATAATCGCGACACTTTCGGCAGGTTTGATTCTAAAGCCAACTGATGACAAGATAGTTAAAGGGCCATTATGGCTGTCTACTGTTTTGCACAAGTTATCAACAGCAATGATGCTTGCGCTATTTTTATCTATTTTGGAGTTCATTATGCTTAAATTTTTGTTAGTCGGAATGATGGTCTTTTTTTCAACATTGACCCAGGCAAAGTCAATTGTTGTATTAGGGGATAGTATCAGTGCTAGCTATGGATTTGAAGTACAACACGGTTGGGTTGCTTTACTGGAGAAAAAAATAAAATCCAGTCACCCTGATTATACAATGATTAACGTGAGTATTAGTGGTGATACTACAGCAGGAGGACTTGCCCGTTTACCTAGACTATTAAAACAATATCAGCCTGAGATTGTGCTGGTTGAGCTTGGTGCAAATGATGGCTTAAGGGGTATGTCCTTAAAAGCGATGCAGAAAAACCTATCGGCTATCATCAAACAATCACAAAAATCGGGAGCCCGAGTCTTATTGCTTAGTATGCGTATTCCCAGTAATTATGGCAAACGTTATACCGATATATTTTATAACAGCTATCAAAAAGTGGCCAGCAAACACAAAATTTCTGTGGTGCCCTTTATACTCGAAGATGTTGCTTTGGATAAATCACAGATGCAGGCGGATGGACTACACCCTAACGAAAAAGCACAACCCATTATTGCCAATCATATCGCGCCTTATTTACTGCCTTTATTGTAAAACTAAACAACTTAAGCAGCTGTAGGATGGGCAAAGGAGCTTTATCCCGTGCCCATCACTAATACCGTAAAAGATGGGCACGAAAAAACCCTTTGCCCATCCTACACATCTCTTTTCTCATGATGACTATGAGAGATAAATCTGTTCGCCTAAAAGGCGAAGGTTTTAACCCTATGAATGGAAAATAAAGCAGCTTCCCTGTGGATAAGTCTGTGAGTTAAATATTTTCCAAGCTGTATTTAGTGTGTATTAAAATTTTAATCCTCTTTTTAGCAACAGCTTTACAGCACAATAAACCAAAGCTTATAACAAACTTACTAACAATCTAATAGGTTGATTTTTAAGCATAAAGAAAACTTATCCACAGGAAATATTTTCTAATAGCTTATGAATACGACTGGGGTAAAAATCTTTAAACACAATGAAAGCAAGCTAAAGCACCGACCCCATCTTCCTGTTGATAAGTTTGTGAGCAAATCTAAGATTTTCAAATTAAGCTATGACGCTACGGTCGTCATATCGCTTGTTTTAATTTTTCGGCAAAATATTAAGGTACTTTTGGCCGGACATTTAAAGAAAAATCACTCTAAAGTTTGTTTCCAGATTAACTGCATAATGCAGAAATGCCCATAGATTAAGAAAAATTTTCCTGTGGATAAGTCTGTGGATTAAGTATTGATTAAGCTGTGTGTAACTTGTGTTTAAATTTAAAGTGTATTTTTGTTTACATCTTAGTAACACGATATCCTAAGGATTATAACAGGTTTATCAACAGGCTAATATATTGATTTTTAAAAAAAATATAGGCTTATCCACAGATTTTAAGCTGCTTAATAATAATAATAAGGTTTTATATAGATATATTATATATTATATAAAAACCTCTCAATCTGTTTGTTTCTATCTATCTAATTCCAGTTATCTAAAATGTAAATTTTAAACATACAGGTTCTCATATAAATCATTTTTACGTTCCTTATTGACATGACATAGGGTATGCTAAGCGATAAATGACAAGATGTACTTCATGTAGCTGTGGATAACTGTACAGTAACCTACAAGTCCGTGCATCGTCATTCCTGCATGTTTAAAGCATGCAGAAATGAGGAAGTATAGCTGAGAGTTATGGGTAATCAGAAAACTTTATACCAAAGTTAATCACAAGGTAAATGTTTGATTTATAGTCTTAAAATAGACTTATCAACAGGATATTCACTTACTAATAGTAACAATAGGTTTTATATAAATATATTCTTAATAATTATTAATAAGGGGGCTATTCTATGCACTTTATTCCTACAGCTATTCACTTTTACAAGGTTTCCCCTACATGACCGAACGAGAAAAAAAACACAATACGCTTCATAAAGCATTAGAAATAAATCTTGATAATTGTAAATATGGAACAATTGTCGAAATAGGTGCGGGTCAGGAAGTAGCTAGAAATTTTTTTCGAGCCGGTGGTGCGGCGGGTACAATTGCTAAAACCATGTCAGCGTATGATATGCAGGTCAGCGATGATATTTATGGAGCGGAAGAAACCAAACGATATGTCAGCCGAAGTCGATTGATAAAAATGCTGGATAAAGAATATACTGGCGTTACTGAATTACTCACAGCGACACGGCCTAAAAATACGACTTTCTTTTCTTATGCAGCAACAGTCACAGCAAAAAGCTATTTACAAAAAAATGAATGTCATGGCTGGATAGGTATTCGTTTACAACTTTATCCAGATGCTACGCCGAGTAATATTGTTTTGCATGTACGCATGTTAGATAATGATGGTGGTGCACAACAGGAAGCCTTAGGCATACTTGGGGTTAATTTAATTCATGCTGCTTTTAATTATTTTACCCAACCTAAAAAAATCATTGAATCCTTGGTTGATGATATAGAGGAATGCCGTATAGAGATCGATATGATTGATTTTTCTGGTCCCTATTTTGAAGAAATCGAAAATAGATTAATGAATCTACACCTGGTTCATCAAAATCTTACACATGCCATTATGTTTAGTCCAACAGGTGAAGTACAAGTACCGAGTGAATTATTATATAAAAAGAACATTCTGGTCATACGGGGAACTTTTACCCCCTTGACCAAAGTTCAGATTGATATGACCAAGTGTGGTCAGCAGCATTTCAATGAAATGGAAAATATTAATGCAGATAGAACAATAGTTCTGGCTGAAATTACCATGGCGAGCCTGACTGTCGGTGATGAAATCAATGATGCGGATTTTCTGGCACGAGTTGATATGCTGAATACGCAAGGTTATACTGTCATGATTTCCAATTACTTACGCTATTTCCGTTTACGTGCTTATTTCCGGCGTTATACTAAATTACAAATTGGCATGATTTTAGGCATATCCAATCTGGAACTTATTTTTACCGAAGAATATTATAAGGGTCTGGAAGGCGGGATATTAGAAGCTTTTGCTAAATTATTTCCAGATAACACACATTTATATATTTATCCGTTTAAAGACCCAGGTCAGGATGAGTTAGTAACCGTTTATAATTTTCAAGCACCCAAAAAGCTGCAGCATCTTTACAAGTATTTTCTGGAAAATGGCTATTTAGTTGGCCTGGAAAATGTTGATGAAAGTGTATTACATATCAATCCGGCTGAAGTCCTTGCTGACATTAAAAAAGGTCATGGTGACTGGGAAACTAAAGTACCTGAATCCATTGTTGAAATGATTACCAAGAAAAAATTACTGGGTTATGTTGATAAATAGAAAATGGACTTATGTTCGCCTGTTTATTATTAAAATAATATATTAGGCATAACCTCAACAATTGTAGAATGGGCAAGGCGATAATGTGTCCATTCTGCATGCTGTACTCAACCTGATACACACCATTTCAAATTGTGAATTAAAGTCCGCCTTTCCTGTGGATAAATTGTGCACAGTCTGTGCCTGTATTTAAAGCTCTTAATTTAACCCTATCTTAGCAACAACTCACTTCAATTTTAGCCACAAAGTTAAAAACAGGTTAAAATACTGATTTAATGATTAAAAAATGACTTTTCAACAGCTTAAAGCTTACTTAATAGTAATAATAAAATAATATATTCTTTTATGAAATTTATAATCAATAGGGAGCTATTGTTAACCCCCTTACAGCAAATAGTTAATGTTATCGAAAAAAGGCAAACTATGCCGGTTCTTGCTAATGTGCTATTTAGGCTTGATAGAAATCAGCTTACATTGACAGGAACAGATCTGGAGGTACAAATTGTTGCTAAAGTTGCCCTGGATAATGAGGTAGAGGGAAGTATTACCATTCCAGCAAGAAAATTGCTGGATATTTGTCGCCTGTTGCCTAGTGCTGCTGATATTAAATTTGAATTAATTGAAAACAAGTTAAAAATACATTCAGGACGTAGCCGCTTTTCAGTGAGTACTTTAAGTGCGGATGAGTATCCAGATTTTGAAATGACTGAAATGGATTGTCAATTCACTCTGCAAGCTGGTCAACTTAAAAAAGCATTGGATAAAACAACATTTTGTATGGCGAATCAGGATATACGTTATTACCTCAATGGCATTATGTTGAATATATTTAATCAACAACTTAAGCTAGTTGCTTCGGATGGTCATAGACTATCCATTTATGAGGATAAAATTGAGCAGGAAACCGGCATGGAAATGCGTATTATTATTCCACGCAAAGGTGTTCTTGAATTAGTTCGTTTATTAGATGACGAAGAGCTGGAAGTTCAGGTAGAATTTTCACGTAATAATATTCGTGTGGTGATTGATAATTTAATATTTTCTGCCAAGCTAGTGGATTCAAAATATCCAGATTTTAGTAAAGTATTTGAGCAGGATTTTTATAGTCCGATTCACGTACAAAAACAACAGCTAAAAGAGGCTTTAACACGTGTTGCCATTCTTTCTAATGAAAAATTCAGGGGCGTAGAATTTGTTATTGAGGGTAATAACTTACAAATAAGTACTAATAATCCTGAGCATGAAGAAGCGGATGAAGAAATAGCCATCGAGTATCTGGGGCCGCCCCTTTCTATTGCGTTTAATTCTCAGTATATTCTGGATGCTGTTTCTAATCTGGACTCCGATCTGGCAGTCCTCTCTATAGCCGAAAATTCCAGCTGTTGTTTTATTGAAGAGCCAAGTGAACAGAAATATAAATTTATCGTTATGCCAATGCGATTATAAGGAGTCATGAGTTTACAAAAGCTGGATATTTATCATGTTCGTAATCTGCAACAAGCCTCTCTTTATCCCTCTGCAAAAATCAACTTAATTTATGGTAGTAACGCTAGTGGCAAAAGTTCACTGCTTGAAGCAATACATCTTTTAGGTAGAGCGAATTCATTTCGTTCTACTACGGTTAAAAATGTTATTCACTTTGCACATAAGGATTTAATTGTCTCTGGTAAAGTTCATTTCACTAATGGGCATGTTTCTACGCTGGGTATTCAGCACGATGGTAAGCAACTACAGATTCGTATTGATGAAGAAACCAGGCGCTCCCGTTCTGAACTGGCATACGCACTGCCTTTACAACTTATCCATCCGAAAAGTTATCAGTTATTAGATGCGGGGCCTCAATTACGTAGAGAGTTTATGGATTGGGGAATTTTTAACCAGCATACTGACTTTTTAAATCATTGGCGACAGTTTAAAAAAGCACTGAGTCAAAGAAATGCTTTATTAAAGATTCGCCGCCTTAAAGAGTTAAATGTTTGGAACCATGAGTTGCAGCAATACGGTACAATAGTAGCTAATTATCGAAAGCAATATTTGTCTGAATTGATGCCCTTTTTTTTAACGATTGTGCAGCAGTTTCTGGATCTCGAAAATCTGGAATTAAAGCTCATTCAAGGTTGGGATGAAGAGAGTTTATTGTTAGATAAATTAGTAGAAGATCAGGAAAAAGATTTACGCTATGGGTTTACTCATAGTGGCCCACATAGAGCGGACTTTCAATTATTGACTCAATCCAGAAAGGCAAAAGATTTTGTTTCACGTGGTCAGTTAAAATTATTGCTTCTGTCTTTGAAATTAGCCCAGGTAGAACATCTTATAAAAAACGGTTTTCAATCGGGATGTGTATTGATTGATGATGCAGTTGCTGAGCTGGATTTTAGCAGTCGTAGTAAATTATTAGAATTCCTGGCAACTATGGATGTACAAGTGTTTATGACAGCGACTGAGCAGAATGAGTTTGGTGATTTAGCTAATATCGGAGAATATAAAATGTTTCATGTGAAACATGGGGATATTTTAGAAGTTTAATGTTTTGTATGAAACTGTTTATCACAACATTGAGTGTGCTGAGTTTCGTGATGATTAACTTTCTCTGGTTCATGGGAATTAAAAATATTACTAATTTTAAGATTTCACGTGAAACGCTGAAGAAAATGTAAAACAAACATGTTCCACATGGAGCATAATAAAATAAGGTTTAAACATGAGCGACAATACGGAAAATTACGATAGTTCCAATATTAAGGTTTTAAAAGGGCTGGATGCAGTACGCAAAAGACCTGGTATGTATATTGGGGATACCGATGATGGAACGGGCTTACACCATATGGTTTTTGAAGTGGTGGATAATTCCATTGATGAAGCTTTGGCAGGATTCTGTAAGGAAGTTAATGTAACGATCAATGAAAATGGCTCTGTTACGGTTTCTGATGATGGGCGTGGTATTCCTGTTGATATACACCCTGAAGAAGGTCGTTCATCAGCTGAGGTTATCCTGACGGTATTGCATGCCGGAGGTAAGTTTGATGATAATGCCTACAAGGTTTCCGGCGGATTACATGGGGTAGGGGTTTCAGTTGTCAATGCCTTATCAGAAAAGCTGGATCTGGAGATATATAAAAATGGATATGTTTATCGCCAGACCTATAGGCATGGTGAGCCGGTTGCGCCATTAGAACAAATGGAAGTAACAGAGAAGAAAGGAACGCTAGTTACCTTTTTACCGAGTAAGGATACTTTTACCGATGTTGAATTTCATTATGAGATTCTAGTTAAACGATTACGTGAATTATCTTTCTTAAATTCCGGTGTGCGTATTCATGTCAAAGATGCGCGTAATGATAAGGAAGATATTTTTGAATTTGAAGGCGGTATTAAAGCCTTTGTTGAACACTTGAATAAAAATAAAACCCCTTTATTTCCAGATGTATTTCATTTCAGCGTAGAAAAAGATGATGTTACCGTTGAAGTCGCAATGCAGTGGAATGACTCCTATCAGGAAAATATCTTTTGTTTTACCAACAATATACCACAGCGTGATGGTGGTTCGCATTTAGCGGGTTTTAGAGGTGGATTAACGCGAACGATTAATCAATATATCGAAGCGAATGGTTTAGCTAAAAAAGAAAAAGTCTCTACAACGGGGGATGATGCACGAGAAGGTCTGACTGCCGTTTTATCGGTTAAAGTACCCGATCCAAAATTTTCATCTCAAACCAAAGATAAACTCGTATCTTCCGAGATAAAGCCCTTGGTTGAATCAGCAATGAGCGAAAGACTGAATGATTTCTTACAGGAAACTCCTGCTATTGCAAAAATTATTGTTGGTAAAATTATCGAAGCAGCAAGGGCTAGAGATGCGGCACGTAAGGCGAGAGAATTAACGCGGCGTAAAACCACACTGGATATTGCAGGATTACCTGGTAAATTAGCCGATTGTCAGGAAAAAGATCCAGCTTTATCTGAAATATTTATAGTGGAAGGGGACTCGGCGGGGGGCTCTGCCAAGCAAGGCAGAGACAGACGCACGCAAGCTATTCTGCCTTTAAAGGGAAAAATTCTGAATGTAGAAAGAGCACGCTTTGATCGTATGATTTCATCGGACGAAGTGGGCACGCTGATTACTGCTTTAGGCTGTGGTATTGGTAAAGATGAATATGACCCAGAAAAACTACGTTATCATCGTATTATTATCATGACCGATGCGGATGTGGATGGCTCACATATCAGAACTTTATTGCTCACGTTCTTTTACAGACAAATGCCTGAATTAATAGAACGTGGACATATTTATATTGCGCAGCCTCCTTTGTATAAGATCAAAAAAGGCAAGCAAGAGCGTTATGTAAAAGATGATGCGGAATTAAATGAATACCTGATTCAACTGGCACTGGAAAAAACTCAGTTAATCACAAATAGTGAAACGCCAGAGATTAAAGGTATCGGTTTAGAAAAACTCGCTAATGAATATCTGGGTGTTGAAGAAGTCATTAATCGTATGGGGCGGCGTTATGATAATGACTTTCTAGAAGAACTCACTTATGTGCCTGCTTTAACTAAAGAACAGCAACAGGATGAAGCGCAGTTGAAAGACTGGTTGAGTCGCGTTGAAAAAGGCTTGAACCAACGCATTAGTAAGGCAACATTTATTGTGGAACTCGCTTATCGCAATACTGAAGATTACACCTTAACCATTCATAAAAAAGAACATGGTGTAGAGAAAATCTTTATCGTAGAAGCCGTCTTTTTTAAAAGTAATGATTATAAAAAAATAGCGACCTATGTTGAAGATAGTACGGGCTTATTTAGTGATGAATCGTATATACAGATGGGAGAGCGTAAGCAGTTGGTGAATAACTTTAAGCAGGCTTTTAGCTGGATGATGCGCGAAGTTAAAAAAGGCCAGCATATTCAACGTTACAAAGGTCTGGGGGAAATGAACCCTGAACAATTATTTGAAACAACATTAGATGTGAATCAGCGCGTCTTGTTACAAGTCAATATTGCCGATGCAGTTGCAGCAGATGAAGTATTTACCACGTTGATGGGGGACGTAGTAGAACCGCGTAGAGACTTTATAATAAAAAATGCACTGGATGTCTCAAATCTGGATATTTAAAAACTGACTGTAGGGCGGACTTCAGTCCGTCAATTTCACTGTCGTTTTGTTATCATAAGGGGTGGATTAACGAAAAGTTAATCTGCCTTTTTTTGTTCACTAAAAACTAAATCACATGCTAACTTACCCAATTATAGATCCCGTAGCTATTAGTCTAGGTCCTCTTAAAGTACACTGGTACGGATTAATGTATTTAATCGGTATAGGGGGGGCTTGGTTATTACTCAGTAAGCGAGTCAGCAAAGATTACTCACCCATCAAATCCGAAGCACTGGAAGATTTAATTTTTTACGGAGCAATGGGGGTGATTTTGGGTGGGCGTGTCGGCTACATTATCTTTTATCATTTTGACCAGTTTATCGCCAATCCACTCATGCTGTTTAAAGTCTGGGAAGGTGGAATGTCGTTTCATGGGGGCTTATTAGGGGTTGTTTTTGCCATGTGGTTATCTGCCAGAAAGAATCAATGCACCATGCTAGCACTAACAGACTTTATTGCCCCAGTCGTTCCGGTCGGCTTATTAGCAGGTCGGATCGGGAATTTTATTAATGCCGAATTATGGGGCAGAACCACGGACGTTTATTGGTCGTTTGTTTTTCCTGGTGCGGGTCCATTACCCAGACATCCATCACAACTTTATGAAGCGGCTCTGGAAGGTCTGCTGCTGTTTTTGATATTATGGATTTATTCTAATAAACAAAGACCCTATATGGCGGTATCAGGTCTGTTTGCATTATTCTATGGAATCTTTCGTTTTATCGTCGAGTTCTATCGGGTGCCTGATGCGCATCTGGGGTATCTGGCGATGGATTGGCTGACGATGGGGCAGATATTATCAACTCCATTGATTATTGTTGGTTTGATATTGCTTAGTTTGGCGTATAAATCAAAATTGATTAGAACGCCATAATTTAAGCTCGTTTCTATGCTTTGTGTGGAAACGTACACATGACGCTGAGCGTTGACATATGCATTCCCAATGCAGAGCATGGGAGCGAGAATACAAAATGAAACAATACCTAGAATTACTCGAAGAAACACTCACGACAGGCTGTTTAAAAGGCGATCGTACCGGTACGGGCACGAAATCACTTTTCGGCCGTCAGATACGCTTTAATTTACAGGAAGGACTGCCCTTAGTCACAACCAAGCGCCTGCATACAAAATCCATTATTCATGAGTTACTCTGGTTTCTCAGGGGTGACACCAATATAAAATATCTTAATGATAATGGTGTCTCAATCTGGAACGAATGGGCAACAGCAACGGGCGAACTGGGGCCGGTCTATGGTGCGCAGTGGCGAAACTGGAAAGGTCTGGAAGGTGAAAGTTATGATCAGGTAACGGCTTTAATCGAAGGTATAAAAAACAACCCCGACAGCCGACGGCATATTATTAGTGGCTGGAACGTTGCCGATTTGCCGGATGAAACCCGGTCTCCACAGGAAAATGTCGCTAATGGTAAAATGGCTTTACCTCCTTGTCATTTACTTTATCAATGGTATGTGGCCGATGGAAAATTAAGTGGCTCACTGTATATCAGAAGTAATGATCTGTTTTTAGGCAATCCGTATAACACCTGCAGCCTGGCAATTTTTACCCATATGATCGCACAGCAATGTGATTTAGAAGTGGGGGATATTATTATTTCAATCGGCGATTGTCATTTGTACAGTAATCACTTTGAGCAGGCAAAAATACAATTACAACGCGAACCCAAAGCGCTGCCCAGATTAATGATCAAACGTAAACCTGACAGTATCTTTGACTATCAGTTTGAAGATTTTGAAATCGTAGGTTATGACCCTCATCCGCATATTTCAGCTCCGATAGCAGTTTAAGAAATCTATGATGTAGGAGGGGCTTTAGCCGCGACCCATTCAATTCGCGGCTAAAGAGACTGTGAAAGTATTCAATAATATATCTAAAAAGATAGATTCCGTAGGTTGGGGTGAGCTTGCGAAGCCCAACAATCAATGGTTTACCTAGCCTCAGTTGTTGGGGTTCATGCTTCACCCCAACCTACACATAATACTTTCACAGTCTCTAAGGCCCCTCCTACGAAAATATATTAAAGATACCTTAGTTTACTTTTCTT
>WTCN01000041.1 GCA_013138555.1 Methyloprofundus sp.
ATATTTTGGTTACCTGAATTGACTCTAAAACTCTTAAAAATAGAACTGTTAAGGTCAAAGTTTAAGCTCAAAATAAGTCAGAAAATAAAATTTCATTAACTACGCTTTTCAAAGTAGACAAGGTATATCAACAAATTAAATATTAATGCAAAGCCTTTAACCCCGGCTGTTGCAAGCTGAGTTGGGCTTAGAATGA
Source organism: Methyloprofundus sp. (assembly GCA_013138555.1). GTDB lineage: Bacteria > Pseudomonadota > Gammaproteobacteria > Methylococcales > Methylomonadaceae > Methyloprofundus. The sequence continues at coordinate 197 of WTCN01000041.1, forward strand.
TGCTATCCATAACAGCAAAAGAAGCGTTTAAAACTGCCCTGGCGATGACTATCGCCTATGCAATTGCTTTGGCTATGAATTGGGATAAACCTGAGTGGGCGGGTTTTGCTGTCAGCTTTGTCAGTCTGTCTACCAGCGGGCAGTCTTTTAATAAGGCTGCGATGCGTATGCTGGGTACTTTGGTTGCTGCCGCAGTCGCTTTAATCCTTATTGCCTTGTTTGCTCAAGACCGCTGGTTATTTATATTTTTCCTATCTATTTATATCGGTTTTTGCACTTATATGATGGGGGCCAGGAAATATCAGTATTTCTGGAATGTCTGCGGCTTCGTGTGCATCATTATTGCTTTAGAAGCCGGGCCCGAGTCACTTCATGCCTTTGAGACAGCGATACAGCGTAGCGAAGAAACCGGTTTAGGTGTTCTGGTTTATAGTGTGGTGGCTAGCTTACTTTGGCGGAGTAACAGCGCTGTAGATTTTTACGCTATTGTTAAGCAGCTGAGCTTGACTCAACATCTGCTTTACCGTGCCTATCAGAAGCAGATGAACGGACAAGGCGATCTGGCCGAAATTCAGACTTTAAAGGTGCAAAAGCAACAGCAACAAGCCCGGTTTCAGCAACTTCTGGATGCTGCTGAAACAGATAGCTATGAAATCAAGGCGTTGCATCGAGAATGGCTACTGTATCAGAGTCAAGTATTAGAGTTAAGTGTTGGCATGGAGTGTTGGTATGATAATTTTGCTAAACTGCAGACTCTTGGTCAGCAGCGATTCCTGCTTAATCTAAACGCTTTTGATCAGGAACTTGAGCAGCGTTTTGTGCAAATCAACTGTATGCTGGAAGATACCCCCCCTGAACATAAGCCTGATCTTATTGACCTGCAGTTGGACAAAGATGTGTTAAGCAGCCTTTCCCCTTTCCAGAAATCAATATTAGCTGCTACCCGTTCAAGTCTACTGCAGATAGAGAAAACAACCCGAACCCTGTTTGAAACAGTCAGTAATATCAAGGATTTTAGTCAAGTAGAAATATCGCTAAACGAGTCGCGCGTTCCATTCATCGGTTTTACACTGGATATAGAACGATTAACGAGTGTTGTGCAGCTTATGGCAACCTTATGGTTGGCCTTTCTCACTTATATATTTATTAATGATATACCCGGTGGGGTAGGTTTTATTATCATGGCGGGTGTCGTAGGAATGGGGTTAGCAACTCACCCTCAATTACCCATCTCGAAACTGTTCGTGCCAGCTGCTGTTAGCATATTCTTTAGTGGCTTTTTATATGTCGTTATCATGCCGCAGCTGACTAGCTTTAGTGGGCTAGGGCTGATGATTTTTATCACGACTTTTGGTATTTGTTATCTGTTTTCCAAACCACAACAGATGCTAGGTAGAACTTTCGGACTGGCTATGTTTGTTTCCATCGCTTCGATCACCAATGAGCAGAGCTATAGTTTTCTTGCTGTTGCTGATACTGCACTCATGTTTGTTCTGGTATTTTTACTGCTGGCAATCACCGTAAATATTCCGCTCTCTCCGCGTTCTGAACTGGCATTTCTACGTTTACTCACGCGATATTTTCATAGCAGTCAATACCTGATGTCTACCATGAATCGGGAGCAGGGGAAGCCTTCTACGTATCTGGGGCGCTGGCGGAAAGCTTTCCATATGCGGGAGATCGAAACCCTGCCGGGTAAACTTGAAACCTGGAATCGGTTTATTAATACCCAAAGGCTACTTGGCACTACACCGGAAAAAACACAGGCACTGATGGGTAATCTTCAGCAGTTTACCTTGCGTATGCAGATATTGCTCGAAGCTCGCAACACGCCACAGGCGCAAGTATTGATGCAGGAATTACTTGAAGATGTGCGTAACTGGCATCTTTTTATGCAGCAGACCTTGCAGAGCTTATCTAGGAACCCGTCTATTGGAAACAACGCAGCACTGCATACTAGACTCACTGAGTTTATGGAGCAGCTGGAAATGCGCATAAGAACTGTGCTAGACAAGCTGAGTGATACCCAGATCAGTGATACAGAAAGTGAAAATTTTTACCGTTTGCTGGGATCTTATCAGGGGGTGTCAGAAGCGCTATTAGAATATACCGGAAATGCAGACGCGATAGACTGGGGCGAATGGCGTGAAGCACGGTTTTGATAATGCAGGGAAAATATGATGAATCAGATACCTCATGAGTTCGTTATCAGTGGCGTTTATATGTCACCCTGGTTAATTGCTAGTTTATTTGGGGGCATGTCTGCCTTATTAACGACTAATTTACTCAATCGATTTAACTTGTCTAAGTACTTTTTTTATCCGCCGCTAGTTTTACTGGCGCTGATGATTATTTATAGCATCCTCATTGGAACTTTTATTATTCGGGCATAGCAAGTGAAAAACTATCTGAAATACCTTTTAAGCGGAGTTATTGTTCTAATTGCAGTCGTTGCGATATTGCTCAAGTATTGGGACTATGTCACTAACCCCTGGACCCGTGATGGTCAGGTTAGAGCTAATGTGATTCAGGTGGCGGCACGAGTAACAGGGCCTATTATTCATTTGCCGATTAAAGACAACCAGTTTGTCAAGGCAGGTGATTTATTGTTTGAGATTGACCCGCGTACCTATAAAGCAAGCCTGGATCAGGCACGTGCGAACTATGACGAAACACTGGACGATATTGCCGCGCTAGAGAAACAGGTGGAAGCCTCTAAAGCAAGCGTTGCTCAGTTTGAATCAGCTATTGTTGAGGCAAAGTCAGCATTAAAAGCGGCTAAGTCTCAGCTCAGGGATGCAAAAGTAAAATTTCAACGTAACCAGAAACTAATTGCTAAAGGAACCATTTCCAAACAACGTTTTGATGACTTGAAAATGCAATTTGAAGTTGCTATTGATAGTAAAGATCAGTCTATGGCAGCTCTACTATCAGCTAAAAGTGCACTGTTGCAGGCTCAAGCCAGCCTGGCACAAACTGAAGCAAATCTAGGTGCGCCTGGCGCTGAAAATGCGCGCTTACGTGGTGCCAAAGCAGCTGTTGACCAGGCGCAGCTAAACCTTGAATTTACTCAGGTTAAGGCCTCGGTAGATGGTTATGTAAGCAATCTAAATCTGCAGTTGGGTAGTCAGGCGGTTGCTAATCAGCCTGCACTTGCATTGGTTGATGTGAATAGTTACTGGATAGATGCTTATTTTCGCGAGACTCTGGTGGGGGGAATGTCTGTGGGAGATACTGCATTCGTTACTCTGATGAGTTATCCAGATACCCCTATCAGTGGTAAAGTTGATAGTCTTGGCTGGGGTATTGCTCAGTCTGATGGTAGCACTGGCTATAATCTGTTGCCTAATGTCAGTCCGACCTTTGAATGGATTCGTTTGGCGCAGCGTATTCCGGTTAAGGTATATCTTGATGAATTGCCTGAGGGTATCAAGTTAAGAATCGGTAGTACTGCATCGGTACTGGTAATGACGGGTCAATAAAAAATATTGGCATAGTCTGGGCACGATTGATTTTTTAATTCACAGAGGTGTAAGCAAATGAAAAAAAGCATATTAAAAAAAGCTATGGTTGTTATATGTCTCGGCCCTTCGTTACTATTATCGAATGTAATGGCGGCTGGGATATTAGACGGATCATCCAACCTAATCTGCGCCACTATTGAGGCGATAGGCTGCAGGGGTGGACTTTGTAGTTACGGATTGGCAAAGAATTTTGAATTGCCTGAGTTTATGTTTGTCGATTTCAATAACAATACTGTTCGTCAGACGGAACAAAGTGGAGGCATAGAGACTTCGCCTATCGATCAGTTCAAAAAATCGGAAGGTAACCTTGTCTTACAAGGCATTGAGAATGGTCATGGCTGGAGCATGGTTATTAATAGTAAGAGTGGTGCAATGACGGTGGCAATCGCCGGAGATGAAATTATATATAGTGTTCTCGGGGCCTGTACACCAGAAAAGTGAAATCCACACAGTCTTAATAAACTGAAAAAAAGGGGATAGCAATATGAAAGCTAATATAAAAAAGAGTGTTATTGGAATGGCATCTGTGACAGGAATTACTATGATGTCGTTGTTTAGTACTGCTGCTATGGCGAGCAACGCAGGTGCGTTTATCGGTGGCCTGGTGACCAGTAGAGTATTACAAAACATGCATCAGCGGACTCAGGCTGAAGAATACGCGGCGTACTCAAAACCACAAACAACGACTGCGGTGAAATCTGCACCAGGACATTCTCCAGCCGAAAGTAAATTGAAAGAGCTGGATGATCTTGCGAACAAAGGTTATATCACACCAGCAGAATATAAAAGCCGACGTAGGGCGATTATCGACGGTATTTAAGAGCAAGAAGTTAGTGGTAATTTATGGTAAAACACCTTTTTTGTTTAACATTATATATTTTTCAGTTAAAACTTTAAATCTCCGCCTTTTTAGTAAACAAGAGGCTAAGTCCTTGATTTTCGATATTCTGAAGGACTCATTCCCGCAGTGTGCCGAAAGGCTCGGGAAAAATGCGATGCATCGTTATAGCCTAGTTTAAAGGCTATTATGGCCGGATGATATGTCCTTGTCCTTGTCTATGACAATACCTTCGCCAAAAATCACAAGGCATTCACATGAATTCTACCCAGTTCTGCGGCCTGAAAAAGCGGGTCATTTATTAAAAACTCCTCTGCATTTAAGCTGAGGAAATTAATAATTCTACGCGTTTCTGGACCATTGAGCGCATGTTTTCGTTTATGTCGTTTTAAAAGGGAATAGTTATAACATTTCCTGTTTATATGATGATGTAGGATTGCTGTTTTGACTAAAATTTAGGTGTATGATGGGAAGTACTTAATATTTAAACAAAAGTTAGTTTGAACTTTACGATTTATAAACGCTGCAGGCGCAAAGTCTTTAGCTCTTTGAAAAGGAGGCAGTAGCTAAAGCGCCTAGAACTGGACATTGAAGGATGCCTATCATAGGCATCATAAATAAAATAAACTCTGGAGATAAAGCTTATGCATGAAAAAAAAATTAAAGACCCCTTGGCTGAGGAGTCGGTATTGACTCCAACTTATGCTTCAAGAGAAATGACTGAGAGCATTCCTAAGCATACTTTTCCAGAGCAAAGTACTGCGCCTAATACTGTTTATAACCTGATTCATGATGAATTGATTATGGATGGTAATTCGCGGCAAAATCTAGCAACTTTTGTAACCACATGGATGGAACCTGAAGCAAAACAATTGATGTCGGAATGTTTCGACAAAAATATGATTGATAAGGATGAATATCCACAAACAGCTGAAATTGAAAGCCGCTGTGTCAGTATGCTGGCGAACTTATGGAATTCGCCCGATCATGAAACGGCAACAGGTACGTCTACCGTCGGTTCCAGTGAAGCGGCAATGCTCGGTGGTATGGCGATGAAATGGAACTGGCGCGATAAAATGAAAAAAGCCGGTAAGTCCACCGATAAACCTAATATTGTTATGGGAGCTAATACGCAAATTTGCTGGCATAAGTTCTGTAAATACTGGGATATTGAAGCGCGTGAAGTGACGGCTGAAGGTGACCGTTTTACTCTGAATGCTGAAGAAGCGTTAAAGCTGGTTGATGAAAATACCATCGGTGTGATTGTTATTATGGGTAGCACCATGGATGGCAAGTATGAGCCCGTTAAAGACGTTGCAGATGCACTGGATAAATATCAGCAAGAAACGGGCATTGATATTCCGATTCATGTCGATGGCGCGAGTGGTGCATTTATCGCACCGTTTATTC
>WTCN01000013.1 GCA_013138555.1 Methyloprofundus sp.
GGGTGTGATTAAAAGTGTGGGGGGAGATAATAAAATCAATAGCTTATGATATTTACATATGCTCATTAAGAAATGTAACTATTTGATTTTTTAGACTGAAAAAAATCACATTATTGAAAACCTCACACTTTTAATCACACCCCTTTCCTACAGGGCAGGCGTATTCTATCAAACGAAGACCAAATCCACAATTTTTGCATTACTTTACAGCGCTTCAGAGTGCCAGACTTTTAATAACAGCGCAGTATACCCTCTCCCTGAAGACGGAAACGCTACGCTATTTCACATTATGGGATATAGAAAATCAGGATTATGGCTCACCATCCGTCTTAATTCTCTGATTCAAGCCTTTAATATCTTCAGATAGATCATTCACCTTACGCACGATAGCCAGATCAAGGTCAATCTTTTTATCCATAGAGGCGACTACTGGCATAAAAGTGGTTTCAATAATATTGGCCAACTGCTGAATGGACTCTTCGACGACGGCAGAGGGCTGATTAACAATATTAACACCAATATCTTTTTGACTGATCGCATCCTGTAAGGCTTGTAATTGCTTGCTGATGCTTGCCATCGGTTGTGCCAGCTCAGTGTCATTGGCACTAAGCACTTTATGAATGGATTTTAAATGCTGAGTCACATAGCTTAATTGTGAAACGACCTTACTTGCAGCATCAGTATCATCACCCCCCATACTTTTGCTACGCAGAAAATCGTCAATAATAGTTTCCCAGCGCTGCTGTTCTTCACCAGTACTATTACCGCGCAATTGCGCCAGTTTTAATAAATTATGTTCAGCACCTGTGGTTAATAACTGCGCCTCACCTTGATAATGATCGCTGAGCATTTGCATCAGCTCCTGATCATTCATGACCGCAGATACTTTTTCGCTCATTTTATTCATATTACGATAGCTGCCCTGTAATTTGAATGCTGGCTCAGTACGGTAGTTATCATCCTGAGCGGCGGAACTGATATATTGCTGATTAACTCTTAATACCAGCTCTTGCACGACAAACAGTTTACGCAAAACGGCGAGTATTTCATTTAATTCGGCACCACTGTATTGATGACTTAAATCGGTAGAGGCAATATTGGCCCCTTTTGCCATGTCAATCATTTTATAAATATCTTCCATCTCCCGGACCGCTAGCGGAGCCAGTACTGAATTAGAGGTCAGGCTATTTTCGATATAACTGAGTGCAAATTGCTCATCCATACCGCCTAATATATCCCCCAGATTATAAATATCTGCCCGATTAGCCAGCATATCGGGTATTTTGAATAATTCACCCGATTCGGTGTATGGGTTCCCTGCCATGACTACACAGAATTTTTTACCGCGCATATCATAGGTTTTAGTAATACCTTTCCAGATACCTTCGATACGCCGCGTACCATCACAAAGGGAAATAAATTTTTGTAAAAATTCCGGATGGGTATGCTGTATATCATCCAGATACAGCATCACGTTATTACCCATTTCCAGGGCCAGATTAAGTTTATGCAATTCCTGTCTCGCAGTTGCATTGGGTGCTTGCTCCGGGTCTAGTGACAACACATCATGCCCTAATGATGGGCAGTTGATTTTCATAAAAATTAGTCCCAGACGATTGGCAATATACTCCATTAACGTCGTTTTACCATAACCGGGAGGTGAAATCATCATTAACAAACCCATCAGATCAGAGCGTTTATTATCTCCGATTGTGCCCATTTGTTTGGCCAGATTATCACCAATAATTGGTAAGTAAGCGTCATTAATCAGTTTATTACGCACAAATGAGCTCAGAGGTTTGGCTTTAAATTCCTCCAGCCGTAGCGCATCACGTTTCTCGACCATAATAGCCTGACGAGTTTGGTGATAATGATGATAGCCTGGAATCACGACCTGTTGATGATGTTGTAAACGTTGCAAAAATGCATCGACTGAAAAATTCAAGCGCCGTTGTTGAATATTGCTATGCTCACCCATAAGTTTATCGATGCTTAGCTCAAGGTCTGCCTGAGAGTTACGCCGATCTATACGCTGACCACCATTCAATAAGGCTGCTGCTTCGGCAATATAGTTCTTCAGCTGATGCAGGTCTTTATGTTCAATCAGCGCACCTAACCAGGCATAAGTGAGTTGCCAACGCTGATCAACGCGGTGCTGCAGCTCTTCTAATGTGGATTGATAATTGCGCCAGGTTGATTCATCCAGGCTACGTCTTAGTTCATCATTCAGTTGCTGAGCATATTTGCTACTGATAAATTCCAGACGCTCACGACTTAATTCGGCGACTAGATAAGTGGCAGCCTGCGCTATTTCAAGTTCGGAAAATTTTATAGGATATTGCTTTAAAAAGCATTTTAACGTGTGCTCAACTTCTACCGTTAATAGCTGTGTTGCTTTATGACTCGTCAGGCTAAGCTGCATTTGTGCCGCTGATTGCGCGCGTGTTTGCCAGCTGCCATAACGGTCTTCCAGGCTGGGAATCAGTTCCCGGTTAGCCCAGAAGATACTTGCTAATGCCCGGCTCGCCGGAGAGTAACGTAGCAGCTCCGCTCTTTGCAAGGCAGGAATCAAACTTTTTAAAATCAACCCGCAATCATGGTCATGGATACCTTTTTCATAGCCTTCACGGTAACGGGGAGCGGCAAAATCACGAATCAGTTGCTGTAACGCCTCTTCATCATTTAAGGCTGCCTGCAAGCGAGTCATATCAAGATTTTCCTGATGAGCTTCGGCCGCCTGTAATATCAGATAAGCCAGATATTCAGCCCGGTAGACCTGTGTCGATTCAGACTCTAACGCCATTTCCCAATAGTCTTTTAAAGCCAGTAAATCAGGGTGATCTAGTCGCTCAAAATAATCGGTGCCAGTCATATGTAAATTGAGCTCACCGTCACGAGGGATAATGGTCAGGTCCAGTTCCTGCGTATTGACACTAAACTTATGCCTTGGCCCCAGTTTGATAACATTACCGCCCTCCTCGTAGATATCCTCTTGATCCCGTAAGGAACGCAATGCCTGTTCCTGTATTGCTTTATAGCGTGAGGCAATATCATCCGCTTTAACGGCATTATCCAGGTCACGTAGTTTCTCGACTAATTCACGAACTTTTAGTACCAGAGCATCAGCAGCAAAATAGGTATTCAGCTCATCCGCTTTACTAAAACGCTGGCATCGCCTTTCTATATTAGCCAGCATACGTTGCGCTGCATCACTCAGTGATTGCGCTTTACGTTGCCGGGTATCCAGTAATTGCTGCTTATGTTTTTCAAAGGACTCATAAATTTCTTCACGCTTAGTCATTATATCGTTCAGAAACTGGTCAAAATCACTGAATTGACTTTCTAATTCTTCCAGCTGTACTAACAAGCGTGATAACTGCTCATCGCAACGCTCGGGGGTATTTGCCATTTCCAGTGCATTAGTGATGCTCTGGGAAAATAATTTAAACTGTGCGCTGAACTGGGCAATCGCTTCTTCCGAACCCATTGCCTTTTGTTTATGCCGCGCATTGGCTTTACTTTGATTTAATCGGGAATAAACCTCTGAAATCGCATCGACAATCCGTGTGCGTATGGTTGCATCACTTATTTTTAGCGTGGTCATTAACTCAGACAGTAAATCCAGACCTTTCGCTGTGGTTTCAATTGCGTCAATAACGGGGGTTAATTCGGCATTAGTCTGTGCTTTTTCAGCTTGTTTATTAAAATCTTCAATTTTTTGTTGATAAGGTTGTAAAGCATCTTCTCCCGCCAGAAAAGCACCGGTTTGTTCGCTCAACTTTTCACTGGCCTGTTGTAAAGTCAGATCCAGCTCATCAATACGCTGTAAATTAATATAGCGGTAGTCTTTAATAGTGGCTAAATGTCCACGTTGATAGCGCAGTTTATCCAATGCCAACACATATTCTTCAGCCGTTTCCCAGCTATCAGGCTGAATAGAATGCAGTAATTCAGCCTGATTCTTCTCTGCCTCCTGCATGGTTTTAGCCGATTGTTGGCGAATACTCTCCACTTTTTCAAATTCATCAATGACTAGTTCCGCAGTACTGGCAATGTCCTTCAGTGAGTCATCAATTTCCAGTGCCTGTTTATCATCAAGCCAGTAATGCGCATCCAGCATTTTTGCAGCCTTCTGGCTCAGGTCTTCATAGAGTCGCGCTGAAACGGCCTGTTCGTCAATTAAGCGGCCAACACTATACAGGTCGGCAATACCACGGACTAAAGCAGCATTACCTATGCGTCCAAAAAATGATTGATTAGTCGGAGCTTTACTGGCAAATTCCTGACTTTGATAGGGCGTATGCCAGATTTGCATGGGATGAATACGGGTGGGTTCGATTTCAGCCGAGAAAATAACAATCGTCCCTTCATCTGATAAGGCATGGCCATGACCATAGATAGGATTCTGTAAAGATTGTTCAATGACGTTATAGGCAAACAGGCCAACAATACCATGTTCAGGCTGGTAAAACACATAAAGAATATCTTCACCATTGGGTGAATTAATGCGCCGCCTGAATTTTAAACCGTCTGTTTCGGTTTCGTAGGTTTTATACTCACCTGTTTGTAAATAATAACCACCTGGGAAAATAATTCCCTGATCTTCAGGTAATTGTACGCAAGATTCACCGACGGCATCCAGACGTAATACCGTTTGTGTAAGGCTATTAAAAATAAGGAAGCGCGATTGCTGTTCACGATAAGGTAAAATCCTGAGTAGAATCAGGTTACCCACTTTTGCATAGGCAATGCTTGCATCATCCAGAGATTGAGTTTTATCTTCCACTTCTTCACGATAGATTCCAAGGCCATCATCAGTATTATCTTCAACCTTGACGGTCAAATCACCATTAATGGTTTCAACAAACACCGTATCCAGAATATTGACATGCGGATGACGACCATTAATCGCATCATCGCGTGTCGTTTCCCGCCATTCAAAATCAAAGGCGGGGGGTAACTGAATATCACGTTCGCCGCGATTATCAATATATTCAACTTGTTTACCATCCGCTGAAATTGCCCAGCGAAAAACACGAATATCCTCTATGCGCTCACCTATCTGAAAGCCCGCCAGTAATTTACCATGCTTAACCGTAAGTTCCAGTAACTGGGTTTGCTTGTAATAGCGATATAACTCGGCAAAATCATTAGCAAACGAAGCATCAGTCAGGAAACTATGAGTCAGTGGCTGCTGCTCCATTTCGTATTGCGCTTCATCTTGTCCCTTAACCAGACGGAACAGGGAAAATACATCCTCAATACGGGTTTCTTTTTTTAAACCGATATAGACGTTATAACCAAATAACAGTAGCTCGCCCACCTGTACAATATCACGTGCAACACAGTTATTTTCAGTACGCACCCGGACACGTGCGGCAACCGCCATTTCCGAGCTACCGAACTCAGTCAGACGTGCTTCATTTAAGCTCAGGGTTTGCTGTTTAAGCTTTTTTCCTTGCTCTAACAGGCGTTTACGAATGACTTCATAGGCTCCGCCTTCTGCAACAGCCTGATCTACGATATTGTTTGCTTCTGCTTGTTGTTCTGACATATTCTTTCCTGATATGCTTTGGCTAGCTTTTCTATTCCTACGCGCCTGCGTGGGAATGCAGTTTGTGACACTTGGTGCTATGGAACGCAGAGTGCTCCCATGTAAACCCCCACGAAAAACGTGGAAAATAGAACAAAAACTTACTTATAAAGGGGTTCTATATGTGCGGTAAGTTTGGGTTTTCAAGCGATCAAATTTAATATCTTCCTATTTTTTTTGCTTACGCTTCAATGCTTTTTTCCTATTGGCTGCTTCACTGTTTTTCGCGTATAAATCAACTTCCCTATCCATCCACGCCCGTCTAGCTTTCAATGCATCTTTTTCTTTCTGCTCTCTGAGTTTTTTGGGTAGTCTGTCTTGCTTTATATACTGCCTGAGCCCTTTTGTCGATACAATATTAGGTGTAACGTCTATTTCGCTACCACTATTGCTGTTATCAGGACAAGGGGTTTCCTGATATTTAGTTTGCCCATTTAACATACATTTATATACTTTTGCATAGGCAGGTGAAATAGATAAGGCAATGAGTAACAGGGGTATTATTGTCATGATATTCCTTATTAAGACAGTATGAATTATTCCTTAACTTAATGGCAGTAACGGAGGCCGTGAAAACCAGATTTCTTACGCATTTTCATACCACTCCAAAGGCTCAGGCAATAACATGGATGAATATTCAATATGAATAATTCTTCGATGTTCTAGTTTTGTCGCCTTCCTAGAAGAGTTCCGTAGGTTGGAGTGAGCTTGCGAACCCCAACAATCAATGACTTACCTAACCTCAGCTGTTGGGGTTCATACTTCACCCCAACCTACACATAATACTTTCACAGTCTCTAAAGCCCCTCCTACCGGTTTTCAAGGAACATTATCAGGTTTTTCCTGTTTTTTTTACACCTACACCTTATTTAAAATCAACTCTAAAACCAGCTTGCTACCAAAATATGCCAACAGTAAGGATATAAACCCATATAGTGTCCAGCGTACAGCCGTTTTTCCTCTCCAGCCGTAACGTTTTCTGCCTATCAATAAGCTACTGAAGATAATCCAGGCGGTAATGGAGAGTATGGTTTTATGCACCAGATGCTGGGCAAATAAATCCTCTATAAAGATAAACCCACTGAGTAATGAAATACTTAAAAACAGCAAGCCTGTACTAATCATTTGGAATAATAAGGATTCCATTGCTTGCAAAGGAGGAAAGGCAAGCATTAAACGACCTGGGTTATGGTTTTTAAGCTGACTGTTTTGTACCGCCAGCAATAATGCCTGAAAGGCCGCTATAGTAAGCAGGCTGAAGGCTATAATTGAACTAAGGATATGCGTATTCATTGCTAATGAATACTCTTGCGCTGGCTGTATGGTACTAGGATAAATAATATCTAGTACCAGCATAAGTGCTGCAATGGGAAAAAGTGCAATACCCAACTTTTCAACAGGCTTGGAAAAAGACGCAACTAATAGTAAAAAAGCAATGATTAAAGAAATAATAGACGCGGTATGAAAAAAACTAAAATCAATGCCCTGCTTTTGCCAAATAATGAGTGAAAGTGCTAAAAAATGAGTAAATGCAGCGATCCAGGCAAGTATTAAGGCCAGCTTTTTATATCGATTTTCTTTAATATCAATGATTAAGGTACTACTACTGGCAAAGTATAAGAAAAATGCCAGACCTTCAAGTAAAAATAGGTTCATATGGGGTATCTTTAAAATATAGCTGTTGTTTAGTCATTATTCATTCAGCCTTTGCTTTTGTAATTCATGAACAGGGCATGAGCTCAGCTCGTCAATATCAATGCTAAATAAGAGCGGCTGAAGCCACGCCCTACCTTAAGTCTTTTATGGGGTATGATTTAGACTTTAAGAGTAAAGGTGACTGGACCATCATTGGTCAGTGATACTTGCATATCTGCACCAAATTGCCCTGTTTCAATATAAGGATAGTTGCTTTTCGCGTGACTGACAAAATAATTAAATAATTCCTCACCTTTTTCAGGGGATGCCGCAGGTGTAAAGCTTGGACGGTTACCTGAATTGGTATCGGCTGCCAAAGTAAACTGAGGGATAAGCAATAAGCCTCCCTGAACACGTTGTAAATTCAAATTCATCCGGTTTTCTGCATCAGGAAAAATGCGATAATTGATGATTCGCTCAAACAAGCGCTGTGCAGATTTTTCACCATCCAGCTTTTCTATAGCAACTAATGCCATAATGCCACGTTCAATTTTACCCACGGATTGGTCTGCAATACAAACCTGTGCCTGTGTCACACGTTGAATAATAGAAATCATCTTTAAATTAGCGTTTAACCCAGTAAACTTTCCAGTGCCATCATAATAATAAAACCTATCATAAGTGCAAAGGTAGCATAGCGAGACCGCCCTTTCGAGTGTGTTTCAGGGATAATTTCCTCAGAAATGACAAATAACATCGCACCTGCCGCAAAGCCCATTGCAAAAGGTAAAATAGGGGAAAAAACCGAAACCATTGTAATACCAAGCAACCCACCTACGGGTTCAACTAAGCCTGTTAAAGTTGCAATACCAACCGCTTTCCATTTGTTATAGCCTAATGCAACAAGCGGAAGAGCAACGGCTAGGCCTTCAGGAATATTTTGTAGGGCAATCGCGATGGCCAAAACAATACCTTTATGCATATCCCCGGAACCAAAACTAACCCCTACCGACATGCCTTCAGGAAAGTTATGAATGGTAATAGCGAATATAAATAGCCAGATTTTCTGTAGAGATTCCTTATGATGACTTAGATCTTCATTAAAATGAATATGCGGTAATTTGTTATCCGCTAAATGCAGAAAGAATGCGCCAATTAACATACCTGCTGCAACGACCCATAAGCCTTTATCAGGCCATAATTCGTTACCATACTCAATCCCAGGAAGTAGTAAAGAAAAAGAGGTTGCTGCCAGCATAACCCCCGCAGCTCCCCCTAGTAGGCCATTGAACACGTTATTTGATACTTGTTTAAAGAAAGCGGCAGGTAAAGCCCCGAGCCCTGTCGCCAAACCTGCTAAAATACTAGCCAGCAAGCCTATCGCTGCTATTTCTCCCAAAAACAGATATAAACTACCAAAAACGACAATTTGAGATGCTAAAAAAAGTGCACATAATACAAGCCAGCGTTGATTTCTGGGAAGTGCTTGTAATTTTTGATAATAGGCATATGAATTTAGTCGTGACTGACATTTATCAAAAAAATTTGCAGAATTTAAAGCGCTCATGGTTTCCTCTTGGTCTCTTAAAGGTGAATAACTTATTGCTATAGAGTATAACATCAACAAAGCTTTTAAAATCTGTTTAACGTACCTTGATTAAGCTTCTCTCTAATTTTTTTAAAATCAGCAGAAAATGATAAACAAAATGGTTTATAGGATTATTGCTCTTGTATTATTGTTATTTACCCAGTTTCTTTATGCAACCGAAGTCTTTCAATGGACAGATGCTCAGGGGCAGCATCATTATTCTGATAAAAAACAGAAAAATGCGAGTGTCTATAAGCTTACGGAGAGCTTTAGCTATTATAAAGTCAAAAAAGTCTATGATGGTGATACCGTACTCTTAATGGATGGACGAAAAATACGTTTACTGGGCATTAATACACCTGAAATAGAACATTCAAATCAAGCAACACAGGCAGGTGGAGACAGTGCCCGTAAATGGCTGACTCTGCAATTACTGGACAGCAAAATCAGACTGGAATTTGACCAGCAAAAACGTGATAAATATAAACGTCATCTAGCGCATATCTTTACTGAACAGGGTGTCCATATTAATTATGAATTAGTGCGTTTAGGCTTTGCCAGCACCAGTATTTTTCCGCCAAATTTAAAATATGTGCCTGAATTTCTCGTTGCTGAGCAAGCGGCAGAAGCAAAGCACTTAGGTATCTGGGGGTATGCAGATTATCAAACCAAACTTACAGGCGAACTGAATAACAATAATAAACGGGGATGGCAACGTATAGTAGGTCATGTTACTGGCATTAAACACACCCGCAAAAGCAGCTATTTAAAACTGAGCCATAATTTTGATGTACGCATTAAAAAAGAACATCAGCAATATTTTGATAAACTGGAATTATTAAAAGGGAAAAAATTAGAAGTCAGGGGCTGGGTACATAAATACAAAAATGGTTTTTCCATGTTGGTTAAGCATCCTGGTGCCATTAAAATACTGGATTGAAGATCCATGGCATACTCTGAATGGGCAAGGCGATAGTGTGCTTATCTACAGATACAATAAAAAAACAAATAAAAAGCTTTTCAATCATCAAATAAGTGTTTACAATACCCGTTCTTTAGCTGGTGTAGCTCAATCGGTAGAGCAGCTGATTTGTAATCAGCAGGTCGCGGGTTCGATTCCCATCACCAGCTCCATATTTTAAAGCCCTGTTATATGTCAATATAACAGGGCTTTTTTATTGCTTTAAGGTTTTGTAATATTCATAGTGAGTGAAAAACTTTTTTCAGCGTCGCTTAATTGATCTTCAGTCTGTTTAAGTTGCCCTTGTAATACTTTGATTTCCTCTAACGCATCTTCTAATTCAGATTTATATGCATTGGCATTGACTAGCTTCGTTTTCAGGTCCTGAATCGTATTGAATAATTGCTCTGCACCTGTTTCCCGAAGAAGTACAGACACTGCCATTAAGTTAAGCGTTAAACATACAATAAACAATGAGTTATGCCGTAGGTTGGATGAGATTATCTAGCGTAGCGCAGATAACGAAATCCGACATTTTGGAGTACCCCACTATGTCGGATTTCGTTTTTTAATGCTTCGCAATAAAAAATCTCATCCAACCTACATTTAACGTTATGTTTAATAAATCTTTATTCCTTAACTTAACGGCAGTGACGCAGAGAGACTGTGAAAGAATTATGGGTTGGGGTGAAGCACAATCCCCAACAACTGAGGCTAAGTAATCCATTGATTGTTGGGGTGCGCAAGCTCACTCCAACCTATGGAACCTATCTTTTTAAATATATTATTGAATACTTTCACAGCCTCAGAGCGTGGGAATAATAAAAAATTACTGTCCTTCTTAGCATACTGGTATTGGACTCAGCACTAATGATTTCAACGGCTTATTCATTTTCACTACGCGTTGCCAATGCCCCCCAGCCTTCCAGACCTTCCGGTGTCCCTAATTGTGGTGCCAAATTTGCAAGCGCATCCAAAGCCTGGGAAAGATTCATCTGCCTGCATTTCCAGTGTAACAATGCCTTGAGCTACCCATGGCATCAATGCTTCCTGCACACTTGCCTGTTCTTGTTCGACATTTAAACGAGACTGGTCTTCTGTCATTGCAGTAAACAGCAGGAATCTTGCATAGACAAATACTAAACAACTTAAGCAGCTGTAGGATGGGCAAAGGAGCTTTATCCCGTGCCCATCACTAATACCGTAAAAGATGGGCACGAAAAAGCCCTTTGCCCATCCTACACAGCTGTTAGTTATTATTTAGTCATCACTTTTCTGTATTCACTAGAGTTATTAACTATTAAATAGATATGTAATTATCTTGGCTCTCAATTCGTTTAAACCACTCCTTGATTTGGCAATATCCGGCTAAATCAAAATTTCCTTCTTCCGCAACATGCGTGTATGCATACAAAGCAATATCGGCGATACTATATTGATTAGAAACAAAAAAGTTATTGCTTTCTAAATGTTGTTCCATAACATCCAGTGCCGCATAACCAAGTATCATTTTTGCTTTAAGCACTTCTTTATAGTCATCTTCAGCTTTCAGGATAGAAATCCAATAGCGGGCAGTGGCTATATTTGGCTCATGACTAAATTGCTCAAAAAACATCCATTGCAAAACCTGAGCTTGCTCATAATCACCCTTTAGCATGAAAGCCGTCTTAGACCCCAAATACCATAAAATGGCATTGGACTCTGCAAGGTGCTTTCCATCATGAGACAAAACTGGTGTGCGTCCATTCGGGTTGATTTTAAGGAATTCTGGTGTACGCGACTCTTTATTTAAAATATCAACATTAACTCTTTCATATTCAATGCCCAGTTGATTAAGTAATAGGCGGATTTTATAGCAATTGCCTGAGGGTAAAAAATCATAAAGTGTATACATTTTCTTTGCTTCCTTAAATACTACTCCCATCCCACTCTAAAACCGTTTAACTTTAGTAGTCATTATAAAATCAATTAACTTTTGGGCTATAGACTTAAGGCGGGCCAGCGGTATCAACCGCTAATCGCTGGTAACAAAGTCCAGCGGGAATAGTATTGGCTCTTAACAACGCAGCTACTAAACAACCACCCGCTAAAAGCGGGTGGGTTAGAGACATAACCTTACACACAAGTCTGTAAGTCATTGATTAAAAAGGAATCATTAAAAATTAAATTTCTTTTAAAATCAGTCGGTTATAAAGTTATGTGTAAGGAGATGGGTTAGAGAGTTTGGCGACTGAAAGTCGGGATACAGGGCGAATAGCCCTGTTGCCTATGTTCACACTTACTTTATAAACTGACGACTTCATATGACTATATGCACAAAACAACTTAAGCAGCTGTAGGATGGGCAAAGGAGCTTTATCCCGTGCCCATCACTAATACCGTACAAGATGGGCACGAAAAAGCCCTTTGCCCATCCTACACATCTCTTTTCTCATGATGACTATGAGAGATAAATCTGTTCGCCTAAAAGGCGAAGGTTTTAA
>WTCN01000197.1 GCA_013138555.1 Methyloprofundus sp.
GGTTCTAGGGAGATGCCGGTATCTTGGTTTTTATTTTCCATAGTTGATGTATTTATTTGAGGGTATAGCGAAGACTCATAAACAATATCACTTTCTGGGTTAATGTTTTGCCTTTATTGCTAAATTCGGAGTGTGCTGGAAGTATTCACTCGTAAAAGTTCGCTTGTATCCGCATGATAGTCAGGTATTTATAACTGGTGACTAAGTGCAGGATAAAGGTGCTGCTAGCGCAATTGCCTTATTTGTTGCAGGCATGTTTCGCACCTGAATTTATTAAAGAAAAAGGAAGCTATGTTTCGGCTGCTTGGCGTAGGTGTAATCCACTAATGTTAGTCATTGGTTTAAGTTATGTCAACTGATAACTTTTGTTTGAGTGTGATTAGGCGTGCTGACAGTTTGCAAGGTGTTGATTTATATGTGATGATTGAATTTTGTAATCAAGTGGCGGGGTGTTTTATGTCAGGTTCTTAGCCTATTTTTGATATGGCGTATTTTAAAAGGTTTGTGGTTTAAGTGTGTTTGCTCTGCGGTATCTGCTTTTAATTATTTTCTTTTTGCTGGCTGGACTGATAAAGGAAATATAAACCAGCATAAAAAACAAGAGTGTTATGTTGGGCTGATCAAATGTGCTATCTATAACGCTTAGCACTAAAAATCCGCTTAGCGCACTAAGAGTAATTGCTGCATAATATTGTTGTTTTAGCAATTGCTGAAAAAGATAAGCGATGGTGTAAAACAGGATTAAAGTAAACGCTATTAATCCTAACCAGCCCTGGTCAAAAAGGATTTGTACCCAGAGGTTTTCTGTGCGCCAGGGGGTATGGTCATCGGCTGTGAAGAACCAATGGTCCATGCCTTTTGAGAAGTCTCCATTGTAAAGCACGTTGCTTTTATAGCCAGAGCTTAAAGAAATGTGTTTTATATCAATGCTGGCATCTGGCTGGCTGTTGCGCAATATCAGTTTTATTGGACGATAGTTTTCACCTATGTTTTGAGTATTGATATTGTGTTCAAAATACTGCCAGTGAGTGTTTGTTTGCTGGGGAATCAGCTCTGCTTCCTGGCAGTTAAAAGAGTGTTGAATTGCTTTCTCACAAATTGAGATGTGCAAACGGCTGTTGCTAGAATCAATTCGATAATTTAGACTCAGTTTGTAGTTGGTATAAGCTGATATATTAATTATTTGCTCAATATATAAAGGCCTGCCTGATCCCAGATGTAAATAGTCATAATTTTTTTCATGTTGTAAAAGGAAGGTTGCTGGTGCTTTATCGGTAAAGTTATTCCATAGGTAAGTTCTTGGGAATGAGCCTGGTCCCATGCCAAATAGTGATGGAATTATGCCTGCATCCATCATGTCCAGCGCATCAAGCCAATGATGACTACGGATGCCCACTTCCTGATATGCCTGGCTAAAGCGATGCTGAATAAATGAACCTTTTAAAACAGGTATTGTAATAATAGCTGTGAGTGCAAAAAATAAAGCTAACCAAGGTAGTTTTTTCCAGTGGCTGACTATTTGATTTTTATAGCAAATATATAAGCCTGTCAGCAACATAATAGAGGCAAAAACAAAAGCAATATAAGTCCCTCTGGAATAGGTGACTAATAGGGTATAGAGGCTGGCACTAAAGAGTAGAGGGATAAAGATGGTACGTACTGCACTATTTTTTGATTCTATAAACAACAGGCAGATAAACGGTATGCTTAATAATAGGTAGGCATCCAGAGGAGCACCTCCGGTATGCATGCTATAGAATGTAGAGCTAATACGGAAGTCAGAAGAGAAATCAAATAAGCCGGTGAAAATAGCGCGTTCCCAAAGCCCGGATAATACGGTTATTGTTAAGCCCGATACAACACCGTAAGTAAAATATCTTTTGATACTCTTTGGGGTATGCTGTTTATAAGCTAATAGAGGTAGAAATAAGATTGCCCAGATTAAGCCTTTGCCTACTCTAAGACTATTGTATTGACTGTAATAATTAGCAAATGCATTGGCATCTATCGTTTGCAGAGGGAATAAGCCTTTTAATAAACTTATAATATAAAAGAAGGTGTAAATGGCCAGTAAAAAAAGAGCGGCTGGTTTTAGGGTTTGCAGCGGTGAATTCCATCGTCCATACCATAGACTTATGGCGAAGGTTAATAGGATGAAATAATCGAATTCCGAAAAAAACAGTCGGCCAGTCCAGGGGGAGAAGTCTAAAATAGGTAATAGAGCAGGTATGGCTATTAGCCATGCTTGTGAGTATTTTCGCAGAATGATGCCATAAAGTAAAAGCATGCCGAGCAAGATGATAGAGCTGCCCGGGTAATCAATCGCTTTCCATAGTAGGCTGGCAGAAATGACACAAGCAATACTTTTTGCTAAAGGTCTGCGGGTTTGCTTGGTAGCTGAGGACGAGTGGCTACTTTCCTGCCTGTGTGCTGAGTGAGTCGTGGTAAAGGTTTCTTTTTGCGGGCTGTGAGTATTAATTTCAGGTTGCTGGAACCATAGATATACCAGCTCTGCAAATGAATAGGTGATAAAGGCTGATGCAAAACTGATAATCAGATTGGTTGGATCTGGGTGTTTTCCTACAAAAAACAGCTTTCCAGTTTCCATAACAAGACATAAGCTGAGAGCTAATAATACCGCCATCAGTTTATGCGTTGATTTTTCTTTATTATAATGCCATAACCAGACACCGAGACCAATAGGCAAATACATGGCAAATATGCTGAGTAGGCTTGTCAGGGCAACAGCTTCGGAGGTGTAGTAATGGTAATAGAAGGGGAGCCAGTTAATTTCGTCAAAATTTTCTGCAATTGAGAAAGTAAGTGATTGACTAGAAAATCCCCAGCCATTTAAAGGGGCTAATAGAAGAATATAAGGAATAAATGCTATGATGAGATACTTCCTAAAATCAACGGTAGTAAATAGCTGCTTTAAGGTATTGAATTTTTTGTAAATTAATTCTCCGGTTCCAAACCCAATAATGCGTGTAAAAATTGATATTCCCTGGGCAATACCAGAAAAAATAAAAAGCTGTATGATTTCAATGAAAACACCAATCATAAAGCCAATGATCATGACGGAGGCTCGCCTGTTTGGGTGTCCTCTTAGCAATGCCGCTAATAATAACCCTAGAGGCAGTGTTATTATTATTTCTACCGCTAATCTAGTGCTACAGAGAAGAAAGCCACCGCAGCTGGATGAGATAAAAATAGCATCGCTGCCATGAGTAAATTTATCTTGTAGTTCCTGAAATGAGGTGACGAAATCGTAAGGGAAAAAGCTGAGAGCTAAATAGCCTAATGTGTATAAGATGGCACTGGCTAATAAGGCATTTTTTCCACCTTGTAAAATATAGGTATTGAGCTTTTGTAAGTGTTTTCCATGCCCAAACCATAATATTAAGCCAATGACACTGCCTATTGTTTCAGCAATTAAGTCATTTTGAGAAACGGTACGCGGAGGAAAATATTGCTGATAAAACTCAATTGTCACCGCTAGAGTAAGGCTGTAAGCGAGTATGAGTGCGGTGATAAAAAAAGACTGGAAGGGTGACTTAAGTTTGTTTAAAAAATAGGCGGCTAAAGAAAAGCTAAGTGGGACATATAAAACGATATTGGAAATCCAGTCAGCTCTGGAAGCAGCACCTAAGTCTAGGTAGCGAATTTGCTGAAAAGAGAGTAATGCTTCTGCAAAAGGAATAAAGCGGTAGTTTAGAGGGACTAAGCTACCGTATATGATAAAAAGAGTATATGCAATGGAGAAATACAGGAATTTATGTGACTTTATAACAGGCATTTTGTTATTGCTGTATTAGTTTGATTCTAGTGCAGAAAGGAGGAGCTATTGTTACGGGCAAGGATCGAGATATCTATCCACGACAGTCGCTGTTACCGAGAGAGAATTGCCATTACAAAAAGAAATGGTTCCATCACCATTATTATGGGGTGTGAAGATAAATGGGCCTGCGGAATCACCGCCTTTACTGTAGTTGTACTCAACATTGAATGTACCTCCTGTACCATTAATGATTGCCCAGGTACCCACTGCTATCCTTGGGTCGACAGGGTCGTTTAAGTCGCCGGTTTTAGTATCCCGTAATGTTCCATTTCCTAAGTGTTCTTCTTGATGGTTGGGATAACAAAGCTTATTTCCCCTAAGCGCACGTTTAAGGTCTATGAGTCTGTTATAGGTCGGTGTTGAACAATCTGCTAGTGCACTACCTGTCATGATAGCACTTAAAAAAAATGCGCTGTAATGATAAAATTTTAACATGGTGATCTTCCTGATTAAGATAGAGTGTAGATTAAGTATATGATATTAGTATTAAATAATCAAATAGTTCAGTAGCTGAGTCATGTCTTTTACTCGCCCGGCGGATCTGGAGTATTTTGTGTGCGCTTCGTACCTTAGCACATCCTATGTGACTTATATTTTGTCTGATAACTAAACTTTTAAATAAGTTTCTAAGCTTGCATGTTAGCTATACATAGCATCAAATTTTTCAATGAAAGTTGAAAGTTCAGTTATTGGCAAATGGTTAATGCCTGCAGCCGCCTTGCGTCCGCCACCTGTCGGAAATGATGCGCACAGTTCATCGGCTTTCGTTTTGTTGTTTAAAGGGGCTCTTACGCTGACCTGATAGTCATTATCTGGCGTAAAAGTGAGTACCGCATGCGCCCTGTCCGGGTGTTGATTGGCTAAGTCATTACTAAATACACCACTGACACGTCTTGCCCAGATTTGGTCTTCAAGTATATAGAGCGCAACTTTTTCATTAGTATATTCAGGCAGTGTCTGCTCTGCATAGCGCATATCTTCTAAATAACCATTTTCTAGCTGACTATAAATAAGATGATTCTCAGTAATAAAATCAACCGGGGAAGTATAGCTTGCCATTTCCTGGTAGAGTTTGGCAGGCGTAAAATGCAGGTCTTCTAGGCAACTACCATAGCCATTGTAATTAATGTAAGTGCCCAGTTTTTCCAGCTGGCTCAGTGTTTTTGTATTGATATTCAGTGAGCTTGCAAGCTGTGTTGCACTCTTGTGTAAATTATCACCGAAAGCAGCGGTAATCGCCCATAATGGGTATTTCCCCTGGAGATACTGGTTAATAATTAAACTCGTACAGGTGTCTGGGCTGGTATCAATTAAAGTCGTTAGATTAGGGTGGGGGGGGACATCACCTGCCTGATGATGATCGGCATAAAAAATTTTAGCGCCCTTGTCCAGGAAACTTATGACTTGTTCGGCATTTTTTTGCAGAGATATATCTAAAACAGTGAGCTGGTCATCTGCATGGGCATCAATTTTTTTGAGTAACTGTATATCCCGTTTTATACCAGTGACTAAAGTTGATTTAAGGGGGTGGGCAAGGCGTAGTTGAATTAAGGCACAGATGCCATCCGCATCGCCATTGAATATATCGTAGTGCATGTGTTATTTATTCTCAGGTAAGATATGTCTTTCATGTAATAATGCGATGACCTGCTGTGCAGCTTCTTCGAGAGTCTGTGCATTTGTGTCAACCTTTAACTCAGGCTTCACAGGTGCTTCATAAGGTGAAGAGATACCTGTAAAGTCTTTAATTTCGCCATTACGGGCTCTTTTATATAAGCCTTTTACATCTCTTTTTTCGCAGACTTCTAGCGGACAGTAACAGTGTATTTCGATAAAGTCACCATGTGGCATCAGGCTTCTAGCCATTTCCCGTTCCTCTTTAAACGGTGATATAAAGGCTGTTAGGGTAATGATGCCAGCTTCAAGCATCAGTTTTGCAGCTTCACTGATACGGCGGATATTTTCTTTTCGCTCCTGATCATTAAAGCCAAGGTCTTTATTCAGGCCATGACGTACATTATCACCATCTAGCACAAAAGTATTCAGGCCTAACTGATAAAGTTGCTCTTCTACTGCATGTGCCAATGTTGATTTTCCAGAGCCAGATAAGCCTGTAAACCAGAGAACAACTGATTTATGGTTATTTTTTTCTTCTCGGCGTTTTCTACTTACTGTGGATTGATGCCAGACTACATTGCTTGATTTATCAGTTGTTTCAGTCATAGTTTTTGCTTGATAGTGTTTAAGAGCCAAATTTTTTCCATTATAACCTTAACTCTTTGCTATGTGTAATAATCACTAGCATTCATTTCTAAGTGGACTCGCGGTTCTCCCACTGGGTAAATATGATGTAAGAAGGTGGGGCTTAGGCATAGGATAGACGTATTAAATTTTGCAGGAAGGTTTGCAATTTGTATAAGTATGTTGCATGCTTTAAATTATTTTATTGAGTGGTGATACAATCTATGACTGAAAAAAATAAATGGGTACTTTATCATGCAGACTGTATGGACGGTTATGCTGCGGCCTGGGCAGCATGGAAAGCATTGGGTGAGTCAGCCCGTTATAAAGCTGTTCGACATCATGAACCTTTGCCTAAATTTCCTGATGATATTGAGCTTTATATTCTGGACTTTTGTTATCCGATTGAAGTCTTAGTAACAGCGGCAGAGCGAGCAAGAAAAATAGTTGTGTTAGACCATCATATCAGTGCACAAAAGAATTTTGAGTCTTACTTAAAGCACTCGACTATTCCCGCTAATCTTGATGTTGTGTTCGTGCAAAATCATAGCGGCTGTATGATTGCCTGGGATTACTTTCAAGTGGATGTGGAGTCACCAGTATTGTTGAGGCACATAGAAGATCATGATTTATGGCTGCATAAATTAGCTAAAACCGAAGCTATCTGTAAAGCACTTTATTTACGTTTGCCTGTCAATTTTGCGGCATTTGAGAAAATAAAGCTGCATACATTACAACGTGAAGGCTCGGTGTTGCTAAAACAGCAGCAATTAAATGTTCGCCGTTTATTAAAAACGCGGCACAAGGTTAAGCTCAATGGCATAAAGGGATTAGCCGTGAATGCACCGCCTATGTTTTCTAGTGATTTAGGGCATGCATTGGCAAAACTATCAGGTACATATGGATTAACTTATAGCTGGCATGGTAAGCGCCAGTGCTATGATTGTGCGCTACGCTCAACAGGTGAGTTTGATGTGGCTGAATTAGCACAAATATTTGGCGGTGGTGGGCATCAGAGTGCATCGGGATTTAATGTGGATCAGAAAACTTTCCTTGATTTTTTGTAAATACTAAGGGTGGACAAAGGGCTTTTTAGATACACCCTCCCTGCTAACAATTAATTATACCTCGTGTGGTATTAGCACAAGATTTCTCATTCTATTAACGGTAGCCACGAGTTCATGAATTCGTGGCATGGCAAGCGTACCTGTAATATAAGGTGTGAGACAATCCAGACCCTGGCGTTCAACTTCAGTCAATGCCTTATGCAAGCCAGCAACAATATCTAAAGGTTCTGGGTTATTCTGGATGCTCTGCTGGTAAAAATAACGAATCAGGTAGCCAATCGCTGTTAGCTGAGCATTATCGACCAACTGTTCTACCTGAGAAACATCAATTTCGCCCTGGCCATAACGTAAAATTCGTTTTTCTATTGCTTGAATTTTGTCTCTATATTGATGGTATTTCGGACTTAAACACTGTATTTGAGGTATACGCAGGTTCCCCGTTTTTATCGCTGGAAAATTGACTCCTTCAGGCATGACATCATGTGCCAGCGCCTTTGCCTTGCGGGTCACATCTTTAGCCATGTAGTTGTCCATCATAATGACCGTGTCAGCCACGCCAAAAAAATCTCCTGAGCCTCCCATCACCAAGGTAACGGATACCTTATTATCCTGTTGTAAATCACGGATACGGTGGACCAGTGGGGTAATGGGTTCCTTTTCTTTTGCCACTAAGGCCTGCATCCGTTCATCACGTATCATAAAGTTGCTGGCAGAGGTATCTTCATCAATGAGTAGCATCCTGGTTCCTGCTGCTAATGCTTCCATAATATTGCTCGCCTGAGAGGTACTGCCGCTGGCATCCTGGGTTGAAAAATGACAGGTATCTTTAGCTTGCGGAAGGTTGCTGATAAAAGGACTAATATCGACTTCGGTGATGGCGCGTCGATCTTCCGCACGAATTTTAACGGCTGAAGGGAGGGTGACTACTTTTTCCCGGCCATCACCGGGAATATGATCATAAACACCACGCTCTAAGGCATGCAGTAAAGTTGATTTACCATGAAACCCACCGCCCACGATTAAGGTGACTCCTTCAGGTATACCTAGCCCACTAACTGTACCGCCGTGAGCTTGCTCAAGCTGCACTGTCAAAGATTCTGGAGCCTGAAATGCAATAGCTTCAGGAAGTGGTCGGTCATCAATTCCACTGCATCGTGGTAGCCGTGATCCATTAGCGATAAAGGCAACTAAGTTTTGCTTCGACAACTGCTGGCGCAAAGTTTGTTGATCTTCCACTGAATAAACATGTTGTTGAACTTTTCTCAGGCCTGTTTTCAGTGGCTCCAGGCCCGCTGTTACCAGCGCCGGCAATTCGTCAAATAGCATGATTATTGCCTGCCGGGCGTTCACTGTGCGCTTATCAGCAGGTAAACCTATCTGGATGCGCAATTCAAGATCGCCATCATGGATAAGCACAGCATTACGTTCTAGAACCTCTTGTCCATACAAAGCAATGGACATTTTTCCGCTCATGCCATCGCCACGATCGCCTTGTACTTCTCTCTGGATTGCATGGCTAAAACTCCGCCCGAGAAAATCTTCCAGTGCAATGCTGCGGTTACGTGTGTTAAATAAAGATTCAGGAATAGTCGTTTCTGCCACCTTAACAAAGATTCGGCAACGCGAAGGGTCAGCAAAAGGGTCCCCTTGTACATGATCAATGCGCAGTAAAAAATCAGGAAACTGATAATCCCCCATAAGTTGCTTATAAGCTTTATAGCCACGACGATCAATCGCACTAATTAGCTGCCTTAATTTATTCATGGTATTTTAGTACTTATGTTTTTGGGCTATCATTGTCCCGCCTTAAAATGATAGCCGAAATTTTTGAGAGGAAATTGTCAGAACTTGTTTTATAATTTTAGTCGCTTTATTAAATGGAACTCACTCATTTTGTGAGTTAGATTAAGAATAACAGAATCGAAGGAAAATATGATGAAAAAAATAGTTTTTACCAGCCTCACTGCATTGGTACTTTTAAGCAGTGCGGCTTTGAGTGCCGATGAGATAACAGAGCAAATGAATGACGTTATTAAAGCTTATCAGGCCAAAGATTATAAAGGAGCGATTATACCTATAGCCTCGCTAAGCAGTGATGCATTTGATATTTCTATCTATTGCATAAAGGGGCAGGGATTATTGAATTCTCGCTCCTGGACTCGGTTTATCTGATATATTTCCTTCCTCGCGTTTAGTTTAGTCGCTATTTAATACTTGATTGTCATTGCTTGCCTATGTCTGGTCCAACGGTTTATTTTATTTATTCATCTAGTGTCGGGCATGAGCTTGACCAGGTTTTGCAACATGAGCTTATTATTAAACAAGGGATTCAATTACGCAAAATAAAGCTGGCAGACTTCAAGTCATTACATTGTGCGAAAACAATTTCTCATGCGCTGGTTTGGGTGGAGGAAAATGATTTAGCACAAGTTTTGTCACTGGCGGTGAGTAAAAATCTATCATTAGGAGTTTTGCCCGTACAAAATCAAGAGGCGAGTGTTTTTTATAAAAGTTTAGGGTTAAATTTAAAATTTGATGACTGCCTGGAAATAGCTCTACAAGATGATCCTTTATGTATTGATTTGATTACTTGTAACGACATAATTGTTACCAGTGGTATTCATATGATGAATCAGACAATGATGGCTGAATTTATCAATAACCCAAGTGATGCTAATCTCTGGCATAGAAGTCAGTTCCATATCAAACGTTTTTTTCATGCTTTTACCTTAAAACCTTACTCTGTTACCTTAACGACTGCGAAAGGAAAAGTCATTTCAACCGCGATTACAGGTTTGGCATTACTGGATTTTGAAAAATTTATGCCGATGGCTAATTTATTTGGTCCATCGGTCTCATTACGAGATCAGCATTTATCCGTCGCTTTACTGTCCCCGCAGTCAATTTTGGGGTATTTAAGAATGACATCCAGTCCTTTTATTAAAAATGGTAAAAAAATACCTGCGAATTTAGGCTATATTCGCTCAGTGTCTTTACTGATTAGTTCGCCGGTAGAATTGCAGTATTATGTTAATAATCAAAAATTGATTAGTAAGGTGCTAGAGATTAAAGTCCTGGCTCAAGGGGTGAAAATCAATGTGGGTGAAAGGCTTAGAGAGGCGCAATATCTTAGTGATGATAAAGAAAGTGTCAGTTGTGAACAGTTGCCGCATAGTGAGGCAAAGATTAAATATTTGCAACAATCCCTGCCTTTTTTCCCTCATGCTCAGGAGTCGGATTTTAAAGATTTATTTTTAGCATTAAAAGAAAATGCTAAAACCACGAGCACTTTTTTATTGTTAATGGTTTTAAGTGCCATGCTGGCGACTTTGGGCTTGTTTTTAAATAGTCCGGCAGTCGTTATTGGGGCAATGGTACTTGCGCCGCTTATGTCCCCCATCATTTCCTTATCTATGGGGCTGCAGCGCTCAGATATTAAACTCAGCAGGCGGGCATTTACAACTCTGCTTGTCGGAACCTTTATCGCCTTGGCTTTATCTGCCACGATGGCCTGTTTATTTCCTGTGCATATTGTGACGAATGAAATCCAGGGGCGCTTGAACCCCTCTATTCTGGACTTGTTAGTCGCTGTTTTGTCTGGCGTGGCGGGGGCATTTGCCCATTCCAGGGAAAATATTGCCAAAAGCCTGCCCGGAGTTGCTATTGCCGTTGCTTTAGTTCCTCCTCTTTGTGTGGCAGGTATAGGCTTAGGCTGGATGAATCAGGAAATTTTTCTGGGCGCTATGCTGTTATATATTACCAACCTTGCCGGCATTATTCTGGCAGCAGGTCTGTCATTTATGGTGATCGGTTTTGCGCCATTTTCCCGCGCAAAAAAGGGTATTTTATTATCCTTTTTCTTTGTTTCCATTATTTCAGTACCGTTAGTGATATCCTTTCAGAATATGCAGAAAATTGAGGATATTAGACACCTGGTGGTGAATGAAAACTATTTAGCGGCGGGAGAAAAGGTCAAATTACGGCGTGTTAAAGTACATCTGGGAAAGCCCATGATTATAACGGCAGATTTATTAATTAGAGGGATGCCAAGTGCAGTCATTATCAGTGACCTGGAACGACAGTTAAAAGATAAATTACAGCAACCATTGCATTTTGATTTTTCGATACATTTAGTGGATGAAGTTTTTTCAGATAAAAAATGAGAGAGTCTGTTATGACATTAAAACACTGTGTATTTGATATGACGTTAATATTAATTTTATTACTACCTAGCTATCATCTGCAGGCAGAGATGGTTAGCGGCAGTGTGATTAATTTTGCAATATCACGCGATGGCTTGCAAAGTAGGATGGAAAAGCTGACCGCCAAACAAGGTATTGATAAGGGAAGCAAGGCAAAGGAGATGCGTTGGTATCAATTAGCGGATACCAATATTGCCGATCAGCAGTGGTTTGAGTTTCTTTCATCTACTTATCAGCTGGTCTTAAAAACCGCACCTGAAAAATTAATCAAAACGCATGCTAGATACAAGGATGATTCTTTTTTTGTCAATAAACAGTTGGCAGAAAAAGAATCAGAGTTATTTATTATTACTTTAAAGGATGAATTAAGAAAAATTAGCGATAAAATAACCCAGCTTGAGTCTGAGTTAAACCAATATATTGACCGTCCCCGGAAAATCAGGGAAGAGATGCAGAGTGCTGAAAAGGGCTTGAAACAGGCTAAAATAGAAATTAATGAGGAGCGTTCTGCAACAGAAAATAGGTATGAACACGAGGCACACAAAGTTTATTTGCATACTTTAATAAACACGCTGCTTGCTGAGCTAAAAAAGTTAGAGTTAGAGGCGGCAAGTAATCCTGTGCAAATTCAATTCAGCAGGTATTCTCAGGAATCTCTGGCGATACAACAAAATAACCTGCTTGAAGTGATCGCTGAACAAGAAAAATTATTGCAGGCTCAACAGCTTGAAACGCAAAAAAAGTTGCAAGAAGAATTATTATTAAGCGAAAGAGAAAGTATTAGTAAGCATCCTGTTATACAAAAAATCATTCAAAATAATATTCAATGGAGTCGTGACATACAAACGACTGTCCACTCAATAAATTATTATGAAGATGAAATAGATAAGATTGAAAGCTATAAAAAAGAGGTCGAAGATGATTATAAAAGTGCTGAGAAAAAAATTAGATTAGCGGGTTTAAGTCCGATATTAGGGCGTGTTTTACGTGAACAACGGCGTAATTTAGCCAGGAATAAACAACAGTACCAATACAATGACAGCATTAATGATGAAACAGGCTTAATAAGCCTGGCGCAATACCAGATTGAGCTTAGGCAAAAGCAGTTACGTAATAGGCAAGGAGAGTTAGAGCAGTATTTGCAGTTGGTGCTTCTAGGGCCAGGAAGCGCAGAGCTTTCAAATGCTAATATTGAGCAAATCAGGCAGGAATTACAGGCATTGCTGAACAGCCAGAAGCAGGTATTAGATCAATTGATGAGCACTTACTTAAAAGGTTTGCGCGTGCTAGGAGATTATGAGTTTGCCAGGCAGCAATTGCTGACTCAGGTTAATCAATATGAGGCCTACCTTGATGAACGCCTGTTATGGGTGCCTAGTTCTCCGGTGATTGACTTTAAATATCCTTTAGATGTTTATGATTCACTACATTGGGCTATTTTACCTGGCCGCTGGGTACAATTAGGGCAGGATTTGCTGAATATTGCTAAGGAAAAAATATTTGTCAGTTCTTTTTGTGCAATATTTTTAATATTTTTATTTTATATCAAGCCTTATATCAGGGAAAAAAGCTGTGCCATAAAAGAAAAAGTGGGCAAGCCTTATACTGACAATATTTATTATACATTTCAGGTACTATTATTTAATTTTATTTTAATACTTCCTGTTGCATTTTTTTTATTTTATATAAGTTTGCTATTAAGTTCTCTTCCTTTTCAAAATGATTTTAGCCGTGCCATTGGAGTGGGTTTATATTACGCGGCAGTTGTCTTATTGATCTTACGCTTTTTTAGTCGGTTTCTTGAAGATCAAGGGATTGCGGAGTTACATTTTAGGTGGCAAAAAAAGACAGTATGCTTATTAAATAAACAGCTTTCATGGATGCAGTTTTTAATTGTTCCTTGCACTTTTATTATGTACATGACATCGGTGACCCATGAATCTGAGCATAGTGATAGCCTAGGACGTTTAGGTTTTATTATTTTTATAGTCGTGCTGTTTATTTTTACGGTACGTTTATTACAACCTAATAAAGGAATTTTAACTCCTTATTTTGTTAAAAATAAAGATTTGTGGTGGGTAAAGTTACGCTATGTCTGGTTTATTGTCTGTACTAGTATTCCGCTTATTATATTAGGTTTTTCTATTATGGGGTATTATGTCAGTGCCCTGGAATTAGAGCAGAAAATTATTATTACTATACGCATGATATTTATCGCTGTGATTGTACATAATATAATAATACGCTGGTTAGGTCTGGCATATCGAGATTTAGCGTTAAAAAATGCACGCAATCAGCACAAGGCACAGGAATTAAATGCCCAGTCATCAGAGTTATCGAGCAGCGATACGCTAGTTGTTGATGAAGCATTACTCAATATCCCTAAAATCAACGAACAAACCAAAAAAATTGTTAATGTATTTATCAATGCATTACTTTTGCTGAGTTTCTGGGTGATCTGGAAAAACATACTGCCTGCCTTTTCATTTATAGATAATATTGTTTTATGGCAGCATATTGTTGTTGTAGAGGGGCAAGAAAGTTTGCAGGGCGTGACCTTATTTAATTTATTCCTCGCAGGTTTATATATTTTTCTCGTGGGTATTGCGGTCATAAATTTTCCCGGAGTCATGGAGGTTCTGGTATTCAGGAGTTTAGACATAGAGGCAGGTAGTCGCTATGCGGTAAATCAGCTCGCTAAATACAGCCTGGTCACTCTGGGTTTTATATTGGTTGCCAATGAATTAGGAGGCAGCTGGTCGCAGGTACAGTGGCTAGTTGCTGCACTGACAGTTGGCTTAGGTTTTGGCTTACAAGAAATTTTTGCGAATATGGTTTCGGGTATTATTATACTTTTTGAGCGCCCTATTCGGGTGGGTGATACGGTTACCGTGGGTAATATTACTGGCAGGGTGGCTCGAATACAAATGCGTGCAACGACTATTACTGACTGGGATCATAAAGAGTTGATTGTACCGAATAAGAGCATTATTACTAATCAATTGATAAACTGGACACTCACAGACCCAGTGACTCGCATTGTCATTTCTTTGGGCATTTCATATGATGCCGATGTGGAATTGGCGCATAAAATTATTTCCGAAACACTGGATTCAACACCGTTAGTACTTAAAGAGCCTGAGCCGAGTGTCTTTTTTATCGGCTTTGGCGATAGTTCATTAGATTTTTCAATTCGAGTCTATGTCAGTGAGTTTTCTAATCGCTTCCCCGTCACGCATGATATTCATGTAGGCTTACTTCAGGCCTTGCGTAAACAAGGTATTGAAATTCCATTTCCACAAAGAGATTTGCATGTACGCTCAGTGAGTGATCATTATTCTATTAAAGGAATATAAGCCCTATCAATTGGAAGTTTTTTGGCTAAGGCGCTGAAACAGGTTTAAGGCTAACTTGATAACTGATTCAATAGCATTTTATTAGCAAAAACAGCCATTAGAAAACCGCAAAGGTGGCGATAATGAGGGTTTGTTATAAAGCCTGAATAATCACTAGAAATTAGAATTCACTAATTTTGTTAGGCAATAATCAATGACTAACAGAAGATTTTGTATTTTTTTCGTGGTTTTTTGTCACACTTTTATAATTATTACCGCACAGGACTTATTTTCTGTAAAAATAACTAGTATTATATTGATCTTAGACTAAAATCCTTAAGTAGATTGATAAGGAATATGTAAATGAGTGAAAGTTATCCTTTAATAACTGGTGGTGCAGTGAGTCATACTGATTTTGCTGAGTTTGAACTCAGTGAACCGGTATTTTCAGCGCACAGCAATAATTTTCTGCAGATGAAGGAAGTAAACCCTTCTATGCTAAATTTTCTGGTTGCTTCGGTATTAAGAAAGCCAAGGGACTTATTTATACATTTGCAGCGTATTACTCTTTGCTATGAACTTAAGAATGAAGAGAAATTATATGCGGCTTTAGTCGATTTTTTTGTTGTTTTACAAAATGTTGGATTGTCTATTAAGCAAAGGATGTTAGCTGGCTCCAGAAGTGAGCTTTCGCCTTTATTAATGCAACGCCTACAGATTTATTTGACGGATTATCAGTTAATTCAAGGTAATGTCTATAGTGTTTTAACATCAGGTATAGAAAGCAATATAGCACTCGTAGTACTGCCTCTTGCTAATAATGAAGGAGCTTCTGAGCAAGATCCTCTGCAGATTGCACGGGATTTTATTGAATACAGCCAGTTAGATGAAGCGAGAGAAATGTTGGAATCGTCTATTTTGACGACTCCTGATTACATTGAACTACATGAAGATTTGCTCGAATTATATAAGTTAACCAAAAATATCGATGCTTTTAATGAAATGAAGTTTGCTTTATCTGAAATCAATCATCCTATGCAGGCGCAGTGGGATGAATTAAATTCTTATTTTAATCAATAGCATGAAACGTAAATCCAAAAAACTTCTATCGGCGTCTCTCTATGGAATGGATGGTCGAACTCACAAAACAATGCTTATGTTTTTGCAAGGTCCATGTGGAGGCGTA
Organism: Methyloprofundus sp.; assembly: GCA_013138555.1. Classification (GTDB taxonomy): domain Bacteria; phylum Pseudomonadota; class Gammaproteobacteria; order Methylococcales; family Methylomonadaceae; genus Methyloprofundus. Next base: position 15,870 of record WTCN01000197.1, read on the forward strand.
GCGCAAGTTGTGCATGAAACAGAGGCTGAAATTGATATTATTGATGCTGATGCTATTAATGCTAAAGATAGTCTGGATCTCTGTCTAGCTAGAGAGCCTTTAAGACCTATTATCATTTTATCCTTAGAAATGGTAAATATAGAAAATACCATTTATGTAAAAAAACCTGTCAAAACGGAAACCATGCTGGCTGCTTTTAAAGAAGCGGGCGATATATTAGAGGGCAAGAAGAAAAAATCGACAAGGATCAAAAAAACGGCCGAAGTTGCTCCTATTGAAAAAAAGACAGAGCAGCCTGCACCCGCTCCAAAAGCAAAGAAACAAAAAGTTGAAGAGCTATCGTCTGAGAAAAAAGTTTATGTCAATGCTTTAGAACAGAAAAAAACTCAGAAACATAAAGCTGCGATGATGATCAATGAGCAGAATTTTTCTAGTTTTATTGGTATTGTGTCAGGGATAGATTTTAATGCCCCTGATCAGTGGAGCAATGCAAGTTATGACCCAAAACAGTATTATCAAGGTTATGTTCAGTCAGCTGTAAAGGTCGCCTTTAGTAAAGGGCAGATATTAAAATTAAATTCTGGCTGGAAGCCGTTAATTGTCTTACCCCATAGTCATGAAGCCTGGCTGGATGCTGATGATAAACAATTACGTGCATTTGCTAGCGTGGCTGTCAGGCGTGGGGATGATGCGAGTTCAATGACTTTGTCAGCGGTTAACCCTAAAGAAGAGGTATTTTCTTCTGAGTTAGATAAGTTTCATGAAATAAATGCTTTTTTATGGAAATTAGCATGCTGGACTTCAAAGGGGCGTTATCCTGTTGGGTTTGATCTGGCGATGCCTGTATATCTTAAACAATGGCCAAATTTTACGCGTCTTGTTATTACACCTCATGCAATGAGAATATCGGCGTTATTAACATCAAGCCCCAGATCAATTAAAGATGTTATTCAGATACTTAAGATACAACCACAATATGTTTTTATTTTTATAAGTGCTACTTATGCCACTGGACTTCTGGGGCAGGCAAAGAGACAGGCAGATAAAATAGTTGAAGCAGAAGTGCCTGCTGTAAAATCAGTGAAGAAGAAAGGTCTATTAAGTCGTATTTTGAAAAAGCTTCAGGGATAATAATTTAAAAATGAGTCAATATAAAATAATTTTTACTGGTCCGGTCGGTGCTGGTAAAACCACGGCAATCACATCTATTAGCGATGTCCCGCTTATTAAAACAGATGAAGCAGCAAGTGATATGACCAAGCAAAGGAAGGCAGAGACCACGGTTGCGATGGATTATGGCATTATGAATTTAAATGATAGTGAAAAAATTCATTTATATGGTACACCAGGGCAGGAGCGCTTCGACTTTATGTGGGATATTCTAACAACTGGGGGGATTGGCCTGGTTTTATTGCTTGATAATTCACGTACCGACCCATTTCAGGATATGAAGTTTTTTTTAAATTCATTTGATAGTTTTATTCAAAAAACAGGTGTTGCCATCGGAATTACTCAGATGGATGTCAGTACTCGCCCTACGATTGATGAATACCATAAACACCTTCAGGATATTGGTGTTAGTGTACCTATTTTTTCGGTTGATGCGCGGGTTAAAAATGATGTTTCTGTCCTGGTGCAAGCATTAATGTTTTCCTTAGACCCAGGTTTAGAAGAGGAGTAGTTAGATGAGCGGTGCTACATTAGCAGAGGGGCTATATATCTACTTAACGCCCGCGGGGTGTTATTATGCAGTGTCTGCAGTAGAGGTAGACCCAGTGAGGCAATTTTTGCGTGCCTTGCTAGGAAGTGCAAAAACACCAAAGTTAAATTTAGAAAATTTACAGGACTTAATGACTAATGACGATCCTGATAAATGTATCGCTTTATTGCAAAAATGTCAGCAATTAGGTTGGGTGCAAGGCGTTAAAGAGGAGCGTGAAGCACCTTCTGGTTCTCTGGAAGAGCTATTGCCTGGGCTGCTCAGTAAAATTTCAGAAGATGGTAAGGTTTTACTGGCAGACGATCAGGGCTTTTATCTGGCGAGTAATGGTTACCCTCATGAAGTTGCAGAAGAAATATCAGCGTTGAGTGCAGAACTCAATGTTATTCATGAACGTAGAGCGGGCTTATTAATGAAAAATATGGGCTTAAATAGCCATGCCTGGGCAGTCGTTAATGCATCTGGGAATAGCCAGTTAGGGTTTTGGCCTTTGTTTATAGGTAAAACTCAATTTGTTATTGCCCTCTCGGGTATACCGCACTTTAAGCAAAGTGAGTTTATAAGCCTGGTATGGTTGTTAAGTGCCCGTTATGCTAAAACTAAATAATATAATTAAATTATAGAAGGAGAAATCTATGCGTGAAGAAATGTTAACGACGACGTTAAACGAATTAAATGGGACCTCAGCTGATATTGAAGCATCAGGTATTATTTCCACCGATGGTTTAATGATGGCCTCTGTTTTACCCGCTAATTTAGATGAAGACAGAGTAGGGGCGATGAGTGCAGCAATGCTTTCATTGGGTGATAGAACGGCTCAGGAATTAGCGCGTGGTGAGTTGGAACAGGTACTGATCAAAGGAGTTAAAGGTTATGTATTGATGACTTACGCGGGGGATGAGGCGGTATTAACCGTGCTTGCAAAATCTAACGCTAAATTAGGCTTGATTTTTCTTGATGTAAAACGAGCAGCTGAAAATATTTCTGAATTGTTGAGCTAGTTCACTGTTATTCTATCTTTTAAGAGGTATGCTTAGAGTTGATGAGTAATAAAAAGAATAGAGGAGTAAGTGTATGTTACATGATATGAAACCTGAAGATATTGTAGGAGACTTTCAGGAAGTCACACTTGCACTATATGGCGGGCTGAGTCGAAAGATTTTATATACTGATATTGAGACCCCTTATCCCGATGGTAAATTAATTGTATCGACAACGGATAAAGAGGGTGTTATTACACATGTTAACCAATCATTTATAGAAATGTCCGGGTTTGGAGAAGAGGAATTAATTGGTGCACCACATTCGATATTAAGGCACCCGGATATGCCACCTGCTGCTTTCAAAGATTTATGGGATACGGTTAACACAGGTGTAAAATGGCAGGGTTTTGTTAAAAATCTACGTAAAGATGGTGGGTATTACTGGGTTAAAGCAACGGTTATTCCAAATGTAAGAGAAGGGGAAGTGGTAGGTTATACTTCGGTACGTCGTAAGCCATCAAGAACGAAAGTAGAAGAATGTATTAAGCTTTACCCCACCTTGTTTTAGAGACGGAGCAATTTTATGTCTTACCAATTTACTGTTAGCCCTGATTTTACACCCATTCACCTTTCTGGCTGGTATATTTTTAATACCTGGTTACAAAAACAAACCGATAATGCGATTCATCTGGAAATGTACAATGATTTTCAGGAACAGCGAGATGCGATTAAAAATGATAATGTTGATTTAATTTATGCCAACCCTTTTGATGCCGCTATGCTGGTACGGGAAAAAGGATTTAAACCCTTAGTCAAATCTGCGGGTGAGTCAGATGAAGCGATTATTGCGGTGAATGCAGAGAATCATGTAGAAGATGTTGCACATTTAGAGGCAGGAATCAGGCTTGCTGTCACCGATGATCCAGATGTACGTATGATGGGGATGATCATGTTAGAGCCCGGTGATTTAGATGAAAGTAATATTGAAGTGATCCCGAGTGATACTTATGTTATTGTTGCCAAACATCTACTTAAAAATGAAGCCGATGCAGGGATATTTTTAGCAGAGTCCTATGATGAATTATCCAAAATGATTAGAAGACAGTTACGCGTATTAGTGCGTAGCCAGATCAGTGTTATTCATCACTCTCTGATGATAGGTCCCCGATTGTTAGATCAGCGCGAGAAGATACACGATACCTTAATACAAATGAATAACGATGACAAAGGGCGTGGTGTATTAGAGAGTCTAGGGTTTGAGCAATGGCAAACGGTTGATGATGAAGAAATGGAATTTATGATTGACCTGATGGATACTTTAACAATGTAAATGGAATTTAAAGGAAAATTAGTCGTAGCTGTCTCATCCAGAGCGCTATTTAATCTTGATGAATCACATCAAATCTTTGAAAAGGAAGGCAAAGAAGCTTATTGCGCTTATCAGATAAAACATGAGGAAGATGTTTTAGAGGCAGGCTTCGGCTATAACCTAGTTAGCAAGTTATTAGCAATTAATAGCTTATCTAAGCATAAAGCGCCTTTAGTTGAAGTTATTTTACTTTCACAAAATAGTGCAGATACAGGCTTACGTATTTTTAATTCCATTGATCACTATAGTCTGGATATTACTCGTGCGGCTTTTACAAGTGGCATGTCTCCCTATGGCTATATTCCAGCATTTGGCGCACATTTATTTTTATCAGCAAATGCTGAGGATGTCAGAAATGCACTGGATGCGGGGTATGCAGCGGCCACCATTTTATCGGGTAGCCGTCAGCCAGCTGATGCTAAACAATTACGTATCGCGTTTGATGGCGATGCGGTTTTATTTTCTGACCAGTCTGAACGAATTTATCAGCAGCATGGACTTGCTGCTTTTACAGAAAATGAAAAAAATGCAGCGAAAATTCCCTTAAGCGGTGGGCCATTTAAAGGTTTTTTAGAGGCTTTACAATGTATACAGGGACAATTTGAAGAACAGGAGTCCCCTATACGAACTGCCTTGGTCACCGCTCGATCAGCACCCGCGCATGAGCGCGTTGTGCGCACTTTGCGCAAATGGGGAGTTAGAATTGACGAAGCTCTTTTTTTAGGTGGCATGCCCAAGCAGGATTTTTTAAAAGCCTTTGGTGCTGATATTTTCTTTGATGATCAAAAAAGACATTGTGATGCTGCCGCCAAGCATATTTCCACTGCCCATGTTCCGCATGGTGTGACTAATCAGTAATCTGTATTTGATATAGCATAAAATACCTTGTCATTTCAAAGAGTCTGGTTATAGAAAACGATTTATTTTCAATATGTATATTTGATCCTGTTGTGTATTTATGAGGCGTTAGCAGTAAAAAGCTTGGATTATCAGGTATTTTACAGAGTAGTGCTTTATTTTCGCTTTTCTGGGTTATGAGTGTAACAACGCTTACTTTACTGCTGAGCTTTTCTGTTAGCATTCGTTGGTGATTATTTTTGAGGGGGCTAATATTCCTGATTATGCCTAACTGGGGTTTTTCTTCTTCGTCTAAAATAATCACTAGATCTTCAGTATTGCATGAAAAGGAGGCTAACTCTATTAATACAAAGTCTAAGTCAGTTTTTTCTTTAACAGTGGCTTCTAAAGTTAAACAGGGTGTATTTTCATGCTGAAAAGTGTTTTCAGTGGGGGTATCCTCTACCGTTTTCTGGCTATCAACGGGTTGAAGCTCAAGTTTATCAATGAAAGATATAGTATGTACTGATGTTTTATTTATTTTTTCATTCTGTCTGAGTTGTTCAATGATACTTATAATATTAGTAAAGCCAGTGGATATTTTTTTTCTAAGAGGTTCTGCCTGCACTAGACGGGGGATCTGGGATTGATTAGCTGTAAGTAACTCTGCAATAGAGTAAAAGTCTTCAGCCATAAGCAAGGGCACTAATACATGAGTGTCTAGAAATAAAGTGCTAAAACCTATATCTGTACCGGGGTTGATAGCTTGTACTACATGGGATGAGTTATAGTTCCAGCTATGCAGGCAGTGAGAGGATTTTTTATTATAGAGTATCAGCTTATCGTTGTGCTGCTCAAGTAGCTCACTGAGCCGTAATATGTCAGCCTGTTTTAAGTAGTAGGGTTTACAGAGATTAAATAACAGAATGGCTTTAATATTTTCTGTAATGCAGTTTTGTTTCTTATAGGTTACGACTAGATCTTTGATTTGAAAGTTAAGTATATTTTTTTCACTTGCTAGCTGGTATATTTTTCCTATTATCTTCCAGAGTTCACTTGATGGGCGTTCATAAATCAAGGCGCTTTGCTTTAAGCAAAGGTGGCTGACCTGTAAGCAGTTATTATAATATGTGGCTAGCTGTGTGTTGCTATCAATGCTGAGACTGAGGCTCTGGTAAAGGATTGCTAAGTAGCGTAATGTATTAATACTGAGACGTGCAATCTTACGTTTTTTCTCATCTAGTTTTTTTTCAGATGTATAAAATAAGCATTCTAAATGCTGACTAAGCTGAATACTAGCAGGTGCTATTAAAGGCAATATGGTGGTCAGGTGTTTACGGTACTCATCTTTGTGTTTGGCTAATATTTTTAGGACGATATAAATTTCATTTGCTGCTTGAATAGGCTGTTTTGACGCAATTTTTCCTAACCACTCATTAATAGCCTTTGATTCTATTAAAAAAGGAAGATTATTTTTTTTATGCATTGCTTGCTCAGCTTGCATCTGATCTGTTTTTGTAGCGGGTTCTTGTTGGTTCAAATTCATTCACACTATGCATTTAGGGAGATTTCTTACATGACTTAATAAAATAATAGCTATTACTAAGTGGGTTGAATTTCATTATAAGCTATGTTTATGTTGCTAAACTGTGCAAGAATTCACAGGAACCCTAAGTAGCTAAGGGAATTTGCATTGCAAAATCATCCTGAATGATGGTGTGCAAGAAGGAGTCGAGCCTGTACTACGATGAGGATCAATATTAAAATAGGAGAGTAGGCTTTAGCCTACATAAGTCGCTTATTGATAGGCTACGGTACTTATACAGTACAAACCACACGAAGTATAAAGGGGAGAATATCTTAGAGGAAATTTGTCGCGCCATAACGGCGCGACAAAGGGAAGAGAGTGCCAGGTTTAGTTTATACGCACTGCAATTTCTCCCCCTGCATTTGCTTTAACCGCACAGAACTTAAATTCCGGGATTTTAGCAGAGGGGTCTAATGCTTCATTGGTAATCAAGTTAGCACTCGCTTCGTTATAGCAGAAAGCCATAAACATCGTGCCTTGTTGAATACCTATATCTGCACGAGCGTAAGCAGATATTTTTCCACGTCTGGATTCTATGGTAATGATTTCACCTGCCTCAACACCTAGTTTTTCTAAGTCTTTCGGGTGTACTGTAACGACCGGATCGGGTTCAATAGCATCCAGAGTCGGTGAGTGACGTGTCATACTACCTGTATGCCAATGCTCAAGTTGACGACCTGTGATAAAGATAAGCGGATACTCATCATCAGGTAACTCATCAGCATGAACATACGGAGCGGGGACGAAACGCCCTTTACCTGATTCAGTCGGAAAGCCATCCGTGAAAATAACCGGCTCACCAGGGTCTCCGACCTTTTCTAAAGGATAGGTAAGTGAATCTTCAGCTTCAATTCTATCCCAGGTCATACCCGCAATACTTGGCATTGCCAGACGCATTTCATTAAACACATCCTCGGGTCCTTTGTAGTCCCAGCCACAACCTAAACGATTAGCAATTTCTTGCAATATCCATAGATCCTGTTTTGCATCTCCAGGCGGATTTACAGCCAGTCTACCCATTTGTACGCGTCTATCGGTGTTGGAGAAAGTACCATTTTTTTCATAGAAAGCGGAAGCAGGTAAGATAACATCAGCAAAGCCAGCTGTTTCAGTCAAGAAGATATCCTGTACAACCAGGTGTTCCAGATGCGCGAATGCTTCGCGAACATGGTTTTGATTTGGGTCTGACATGGCAGGGTTTTCACCTTCAACAAACATGCCGAAGACTTCATTGTCTAAAATGGCATGGATCATCTCTACCGTTGTTAAACCACGTTTAGGGTCAAGTTTGATACCCCATAGCTCTTCAAATCTAGCCTGGTTTTCGGGGTCTTCAACAGGTGCATAGTCAGGGTAGACCATAGGAATTAAGCCTACATCAGATGCACCCTGTACGTTATTTTGACCACGCAATGGATGTAACCCCGTTCCAGGTCTGCCAATCTGCCCTGTCATTAAAGCTAAGGCAATTAAACAACGTGAATTATCAGTACCATGGATGTGTTGTGAAACCCCCATACCCCAAAGAATCATCGAAGCTTTGGAGCTTGCATACAATCTTGCTACTTCACGTAAAGTCTTGGCATCTATACCACAAATCGGAGCAACTTTTTCAGGGCTATAGTCCTTCAGGTGTTGCTTCATAAATTCGAAGTCTTCAGTATGCTTTTTGATGTAGTCATCATTTTGCAAACCTTCATCCAGAATAACGTGCATGATTCCATTAAGCAAGGCAACATCAGTATCGGGGCGGAAAGCTAGGTGATGCGAAGCATATTTTGCGATATCAGTACGGTTCGGGTCTATTAAGATAATCTTGGTTCCCGTTGTCGTCGCATTTTTCATAAAAGTTGCGCCAACAGGGTGGTTAACCGTTGGGTTGGAGCCAATGATAATAATCACTTCGGCTAATTTTACATCTTCAACCGGGTTAGATACCGCACCAGAGCCTAAACATTCTAATAAGGCAACTACCGAAGACGCATGACATAAGCGCGTACAATGATCGACATTGTTGGAACCAAAGCCGGTTCTAATCAGCTTTTGAAATAAATAAGCTTCTTCATTACTTCCTTTTGCCGAACCTAGCCCAGCTAAGGCTTTTTTACCCTTTTCATCACGGATTTTTTTCAGACCATCCGCAGCGAAATCCAAAGCCTCGTCCCAGCTGGCCTCACGGAATACTTTATCTAAATCATTCGGGTCCAGTAATTCAGTCGTTTTTGCAACACCGTCACGCCTGATGAGTGGTTTAGTTAAGCGTAATGGGTTGTGAATATAGTTAAAACCATAACGCCCTTTGACACAGAGGCGAAATTTATTGGTATCACCATCACGCCCTTCGGTATAAAGAATTTTATCGTCTTTAACATGATATTTAATTAAGCAACCGACACCACAATAAGGACAGGTTGAATTGACTGTCTTATCAGCCACTTCAAG
>WTCN01000080.1 GCA_013138555.1 Methyloprofundus sp.
TCGGTGTGGACAACATGATCATCCCAAAGTTTGTCATATAATGTTTTTGCTGACATTTCAATCTGTACCGTTGTTATTATTTTGAAAGTTTTTCAACCTGTTTTTCTAATTTTTTCAAGCGCGACCAAACTTCACTTAGGCGTTGAAAAATGGCTATATTTTTGACATATTTTTTAAATGGCTGAGCAGGTCCATAAGCATAAATACCTGATTCCTTAATGCTACTGTGCACCCCCGCTCTATGCAGTAACATCGTATCATCCGGCACATGCACATGATCCAGAACACCCGTCTGCCCCGAGGCAATCACGCGTTTGCCAAAGTGGCTTGATCCGGCAATCCCTGTCTGCGCAACAAGAATACAGTCTTCTTCAATAATCACGTTATGGGCTAAATGGCATTGTGCATCAACAATACAACCATCATCGACTCTTGTCTCCGTATAAGTCGCTCTATCTATCGTCGTCACCGAGCCAATCACGACTTTATTACCAATCACCACTCGTCCCGTCTGTGGAATACGGTGATGATGGAAGTGCTCATCCTGGGCAAAGCCCTGACCATCACTGCCAATAACACAGCCAGCTTTTAATATGCAATCATCCCCGATATGGCAATTATAAGACACCACACAACTGGGATAGATCACTGTTCTAGCACCGATCACAACATCAAATTCGATCACTGTATTAGCCATGATAACCACAGCAGAACCTAATTGAACATCAGCTCCTATCACAACGCCAGGCCCAATAACGGCATCATCCGGCACCAGAACTGACTCATGTATTACCGCAGTACAATGAATACGCCCCCATTCGGAATGATAAACATCCCGGTCCACATATTTTTGGCGTATATAAGCCATTGCCATACGTACATTAGGCGCTAGCAATATCGCAATTTCTTCCCGCTGTATCGTTTCTGCAATCGCCTGTGTCGTAACAATTGCCGCCACACCTGAATTCAGAGCAGCAGCGAGATATTTTTCATGTTCAACAAAAACCAGGTTCCCCTCTCCAGCAGCTTCGGCAGGGACAATCCCTGTCACTCGATTATCTGCACCGGAATGCGCAATAATTAAGCCTTGTGCCTTAAAATCCTGATAAATTTCTGAACTTAAAATATCCACTGCAACTCCTGTCTCTTAAACTAATTTTGCAAAAACCTTGGTGGTAATATCTTTCACTGCCCCAACACCTTCAATAGAGGAAAACTTCACTGTTCCCTGCGTTGCCATACCCCGATAAAATCCGACTAAAGGCTTGGTTTGCTGATGATAAACTTCTAAACGTTTTTTTACCGTCTCTTCCTTATCATCCTCTCTTTGAACTAATGACTCCCCCGTCACATCGTCTTTGCCCGACTCTTTCGGTGGGTTAAATTCAATATGATAAGTTCGTCCCGAGTCTAAATGTACACGACGACCGCCCATGCGCTGAATAATCTGCTCATCTTCCACAGCAATTTCCAATACATGATCAACCTGTATGCCCATTGCAAACAACCCTTCTGCCTGGGTGATCGTACGCGGAAAGCCATCCAGTAGAAAGCCATTCGCACAATCCGTATCGGTAATACGATCCTTAATCAAACCTAAAATAATATCATCAGAGACCAAGCCCCCTGCATCCATGATTTTTTTAGCTGCTTTACCTAAATCGCTCCCTGCTCTAACAGCAGCACGCAACATATCGCCCGTTGATATTTGTGGAATAGTATATTTTTCAGTAATAAATTGTGCCTGTGTACCTTTGCCAGAACCTGGACTACCTAAAAGAATGACGCGCATATTTGACTCCAATAGCAACAGCTAAAAACATTTCGCTAAAAAACCGACTTTTCCTCGTGTTTTTAGCCTACTTTAAATTAACATTAACCGATCATTTTATAACATTCGATGATATAACTCTTGTAAAATTATTCATAACTGCCTATTCTGTGCAATTAAATAATAACTTTGAGGAGATATAAATACATGCGCGTTGAAGATTTAATGACTAAAAAGGTATATACGGTAGAGCCGCAAGACATGATTGACCGCGTCTTTTTTCTGATACATTACGAAAAAGTGCGCCATTTACCTGTGGTTGAAAAAGGAAAAGTCGTTGGAATAGTCTCTGATAGAGACCTCTATAAAGCACTAGGCCCCAAAAGTAACTCTAACTCGATTGCAGCAGAAGGCACAACAGAATTACATGTACTACCTAAAAAAGTGGCTCATATCATGCATCGCGGTGTCATTACCGTCCAGACTGATACCTATGCATCCAAAGCGGCCTCTTTAATGGCTGAGAATAAAATTGGTGCCTTACCTGTGGTTGATAATAAAAATAAACTTGTGGGTATTTTATCCGCGACAGATATACTTAAAGTATTTGCCAAACTCGAAGCTGCAAGCGAAAAACGTACCGAAAAAATTGCTGCCAATGCCATTCATTAAGTAACTTCTCATTATCTGGGGCGCATGGGCGACTTGCCCATGCAAACGGGTGCTCCGCCCGTTCCCTCCATGCTAAATGTCTTTAAGCTTTAGGCCGCATATGTGGAAATAACAAAACATCACGAATAGAGGGCGAATCAGTAAACAGCATCACCAAGCGATCAATACCTATCCCTTCACCCGCTGTTGGTGGCATACCATGTTCCAGAGCGGTGATATAGTCCGCATCAAAATGCATCGCCTCATCATCACCTGCTTCTTTTTCTTCAACTTGCTGCAAGAATCGTTCCGCCTGATCTTCCGAGTCATTTAACTCAGTAAAACCATTGGCAATCTCTCTTCCACCCACAAAAAACTCAAAGCGATCCGTCACATGCGGATTATCATCATTACGACGCGCCAAAGGTGACACTTCAACTGGGTAAGCCGTAATAAAAGTCGGATTCATCAAGCGGCTCTCTACCGTTTTCTCA
>WTCN01000106.1 GCA_013138555.1 Methyloprofundus sp.
CGCAGCTATTAAGCTTTAATAGCATCAGGCAGCAGTTTATGGCTGCTGATAAATAGCTAGCTCTGTATGGTTATATTAATGGGGAAAAGCTTGACTTGATATTTCGGCACTAGGATATTTAAACTTAAGCCATACTTATTTACCCAGGCTAGTTAGCCCCAAGAAAAGCTGATATTTCCGTATTAACGTCATTAGAACGTTCATAATGTAAGGCGTGACCCGCATTTGAAATTATTTTAAATTTAACATTAGGACTTAGTGCTGTTCTTACCGTATTAGCTTGTTCAATAGGAAAAGTAGTATCTTTATCACCCCAAAGTAATAGTGATTTAATATTTGATGTCCCTATTTTCCTGAAGTCTCTGATTGGGTTGGACTGGATGAAACCGCGCGCCGTGGTAAGAAGTGCGTTGCTAAACCCGCTATATTTCATTTGTTGCCTATATAGATCAACCCGTTTGATATGCGCTTCAGGGTTAACAAAGCTTTCTAGCTGAGCCTCAGGCAAATCTGGGACATAGAAAGAGTAAGCAAGATATTCACCAATAATGGGTATCGCGAAAAGACCAATATCAACAGGACTATGAAAAGGGGCGAGAAAAATCAAGCTCTGGATTTTCTCTGGATAGTCAGTGGCAAATGCGGCAGCGATGCCACCGCCCATCGAAATCCCGACCAAATTAACCTTTTTGTTGATATTTAATGCTTCCAGTAATTCAGCTAGTTCAATTACAAACAGAGATCGGTCATACTCTATATTGGGCCGTGAGGAATAGCCCCGTCCATATAGATCATAGCTTAGCACCCTATAACCCAGATCAATCAAATGCGGGATATTCCTCTCCCATGTATATGAGGGGACTGAGAAGCCATGAATAAAAACAACAACCGGGCCATCGGGAGCACCTAATAGCTGATAATGCACATTGCCGTTTGATAATCGCACGAATTGGCCCGGTGCGCTAGCCGTCGTTGTTTTTGAAAGCTCCAGTGTTTCTTCGCTTTTGATAAAGGGCAAAAGTATTAAAGCCAGCAAAAAGAAAAGCACTATAAGTAAGGTATATTTTTTCATGGTTTGCTATGCGAATGCATCAGTTAACGCTGAAAGGTATTTTATTTTACTCTGAACCTAATTATTATGCATTGTTGCTAAACTCTATTTTGATATCTTCAATATTACTCAATGCCCATTCTTTAAACTACGTAAGTTGGGTTATCGTAACCCAAGCTACGCTGCTGCTTATTTTTCAGCTATCGTTTGCCATAGCTAAAATCATCAAAAGAAGTCACGCTATCTTCCTTGGTCCAAAGGCCAACAGCCCCCTCACCTTTGATATGGCTATCCTTAATATCAATGATTGTTTCTCCTTCAAAGCTCACAATAAAATGCTCACCTTGAAAGTCAACTCTAAGACTCTGCCAGACATTTTGTTTTACCGGTAGATCTTTCGGTAAATCAACGTATCTAATGGTAATTCGTTCCCCATCTTGCATATAATAAATGGACACATTGTCTTCCAGGGCATTCGCACGGGCGACATAGTAATTATGTGCATCTTTCCATCGCCAAACCAAACCTGCCGCCTGGTCTATGCTCCCTGAAATAGCTTTAAATTTTACGGCAACAAAGCCGTCGCTCAAGCGACTGTCTTTTTTTACACACCAAGGAAAGTCTCCATTAGCTGATTGCTTTAAAACCAATGGAGAACTAGGGGCTGTGTGGTCCTTTTCCAGCTTCCAGTCAGAAGCGCCCATTCCAGTAATACCCATCTCCCAATTATTCGGCAAGGCTCCTAGCTTGCCTTTATCAAAGGTTTCCAGCGCAGTAAATGTATTCGTCACTTGTTGTACAGAAGCAACTGAGAAATTTAGACCTTCCGTTGAGTTGACTGGTGCTAAGGTCGCCTGATAGACTTTTTTTGAGTCTTCATGGGCGATGCAGGGGACTGATAATATGCCATTTTCATAAGTCGCCATGCATTCTGTTACTGCTGTAATTTTGCTAAAGTTATCAGCACTCATCTCACGTGCCGAACCAAAAGCACCATCGTAAACTGCTACAAGTGGATCTCTCATATCGCCTGTTGTAAAAAACAATGCTCGCTGGTCAACAACAAAATGATCAGCGCAGCTATTCTGCTCACCTTTGTCCTGAGCGATTTTCACCTCACTTAACCCCGTCCCTTTAAAATATTGTTCCACCCTGATTTTGATATAAGTATCGGTGGTTTCTATTACAACTCCATCAAATACATAACTGGAATCCTGTGCTTTTGTTGCAATACTTGCTGGTTTTGCATCTAAGAGTGGCGAGCAGGCATAAGCGGGACTGAGTAAGTTTATAAATAAGCAAAAACCAAGTAAGGGTTTGAATGTTCGCGTAGATTCCATGCACATAATAGCTCCAATAACAGGTGAATAAATAGAATGATGAACTGCAAACTAGATTATAAAGTGTAATCAGTTTAGCCGCAGTATAAATTGTGGGTATTTTTTCAGAATGCTTTAAAGTAGAAATTTAATTCCCGGAAATCTATATAGCGCCTTTATAGCCGTCCTAGTCTTTAAAAACACACACTTTATTCTTCCCGGACATTTTAGCTTTATACAGAGCTTTGTCGGCACGGTCAAAAATAAAACCAGGTGTAGAGCCATTCTCAGGGTGGTATGTAAAAAGACCTACGCTAATAGAGATAACATTTTCCACATTAGAAAAATCGTGAGGAATTTTTAACTGTTCTATTGCTTGACGGCACTTTTCCGCCACGAACTCTGCATTGTCAGTATCGCAAAGTATAATGGCAAATTCTTCACCGCCATACCTTGCAACCAAATCAGTAGAGCGATTAACTTGTTCATTGAGTGCCCTTGCAACCTTTTTTAAGCATTCATCTCCTTGCGGATGACCATAGCTATCGTTGTATTGTTTAAAGCAATCAATATCCATTAATATAAAAGAAATACTGGAATGGTTTCTTATTGCACGCTGCCATTCATTGTTAAGGTGATCATCCATATGTCTTCTGTTAGAAATGCCTGTTAAAGCATCAGAGTTGGCCATTAATGCAAGTTGCTTATTGACTCGCATCAATTCCCTGGATTTTGCCTCCAATATTGCATTACTTTCTTCAAGCATTTCGCGTTGCTGATCGACTTTAATAATCAGTTGCTCCATTGTCCGTCGGTAATTGAAAATTGTGACGCAAGAAATGACAAAAAAGAAAGTATACGCCAAAATGTAAACACCCCAGTGGGCTTGATTTGAGATCAATAAATCAGCACGGGTGCTTAACTGTAGATAATGTAATGAAAAACTTACCGCTATAAAACAGTAAAATGCGACTGATAGCACTGCAAAAATAATCACAGAGCGTTTTGAATACAAAAGGGCTAATATAATTGCGCCCATTGGAAAAAAGAACACGCTAGCGGCTAACATGCCCAGCGTGTATGCCCCGATAACACCAATGATTATATTCACAGTGACCAGTATATTTGCCTTAAAGTAGGTACTGAGTTTATGACGATTAAGGCAAATGCAAAGTATCCCAATAACAACTACGGTCTGTATAAAATCACGGGTAGTCCATCCTATTTCCAGTGCCCTAATATTTGTTAAGGTAATCCCGATTAAAGATAGCCCGCCCCACATAAGGACCATTTGGTTAATCAATTGTTCCTGTAGTAGTCGCTTTTTATTCTCTGGATATATGGCCTTGCGGTCGTTTATTGCGTGATTCAACTCGACTCTCTCCGTACATATTAAAAGAAATATTCTCAAGCAGCGTATCTTTAACTAATTGATTATATAATAGACTACACCATCTATTATATACTGCTAGCAGATTTCCTTTACACTCTTGAGAGTCAAAAATTAAGTGCTGAGCTAGCCTTGCAGCTCTTTTAACACCGCTTGCATACTATCATTCGCATCACCAAACAACATCTGGGTATGTTCATGCACAAACAATGGATTATCTACGCCCGCATAACCAGAGGCCATACTACGTTTTAAGACTATCGTATGCTCACCTTTCCAGCATTCCAGTACCGGCATACCAGCAATCGGGCTGTTCGGGTCATCTAATGCAGATGGATTAACAATATCATTAGCGCCGATAACGATAGTGACATCTATCTCCGGGAAGTTCTCATTGATCTCATCCATTTCAAAGACGATATCATAAGGAACCTTTGCTTCCGCTAACAATACGTTCATATGTCCCGGCATACGCCCGGCAACCGGGTGGATGCCAAACTGTACATTTTTGCCTTTATCACGTAAAAGCTTACAGACTTCATTTACCGTGTGCTGGGCGTGTGCAACAGCCATACCATACCCGGGGATAATCATGATATTTCTTGCATCTTGTAACAATGCGGCTGTTTCGTGGCTATTGATTTCTTTTACTTCGCCTTCAACTACCGCAGCGGGACCGCCTGAAGTCGTGCCAAAACCACCGGCAATGACACTGATAAAATTCCGGTTCATTGCTTTGCACATGATATAGCTTAAAATAGCGCCGCTACTACCGACTAATGCTCCAGTGACAATAAGCAAATCATTACCCAGCATAAAACCGGTCGCTGCGGCTGCCCATCCTGAATAGCTGTTAAGCATGGAAACCACAACCGGCATATCGGCACCACCAATGGCCATCACCATATGTACGCCAAAAGCCAAAGCAATCAGGGTCATTAGCAATAATGCCCAGGTGCCGCCACCCGTTTCGGCACTTTGTAGAAACTGCATACATAACCAGATTGACATCACTAGCAGGCCGAGATTAAGCCAGTGTCGTGCAGGTAATAAGACCGGGTTACCACTGATACGTCCGCTGAGTTTGCCAAAGGCAATAACTGACCCGGAAAAGGTCACGGCTCCGATTAAAATACCGATATAGATTTCAACTTCATGGATGGTTTTTTCGACTCCAGTCAGTAGTGAAGTCGGATCTATAAAATTAGCATACCCCACTAAAACAGCCGCCATACCGACCAGGCTGTGCATAATGGCGACCAGTTCCGGCATTTGCGTCATTTTCACTTTAACGGCTGCTTTAGTGCCAATAAAACCACCTATTAATACCGCTAACATAATAATGACATAAGATGAGACAGCATCACTCATCACTGTCGCAAACATCGCTATAGCCATGCCTAACATGCCATAAACATTTCCGCTACGTGCCTTTTCCTGATGACTTAAACCACTCAGACTAAAGATAAACAGCATCGATGCCGCGATGTAAGACATTGTAACTAGACCTTGAGACATAATCTTCCCCCTATCTTCTGAACATTTCCAACATGCGCCTAGTGACTAAAAAGCCCCCTGCGATGTTGATTGAAGCGATTAAAATGGCGAGTCCCGAAAGTAAGGTAATAAGCCAGCCGGGAGAGGAAATTTGTATCAATGCACCAATAACAATAATGCCACTGATTGCGTTAGTCACACTCATTAACGGCGTATGCAGCGAGGCAGATACATTCCAGATAACTTGATAACCGATAAAACAGGACAAAACAAACACGGTAAAGTGAGTCATAAAAGAGACCGGTGCATTTGCGCCCACTGTATATAGAAGCAGAGCAACAAAGCCTAAAATAATGGCCTGTTTGAGCATTTCGGGAAGCAGTGGCTTGCTGGCCTCGACGACTGCCTTAACAGCAGGTGCCTCGGTTTGCGGGACAGGGGAGGTGGTTAATGTCGGTGCTGGCGGTGGCCAGGTAACTGTGCCTTCCTTGGTGACCGTTGCTCCACGAATAACTTCATCCTGCATATTAACATCAATCTCGCCATTTTTCTCAGGGCAGAGTTCAGTTAATAAATGGCGCAGATTAGTGCCATACAGCTGGCTGGATTGCGCTGCCATCCGGCTGGGTAAATCAGTATAGCCAATAATACTGACACCATATTTAACCACGACTTTTCCGGCTTTACTTAATTTACAGTTACCACCTTGTTCCGCAGCCAGATCGACAATCACACTACCGGGTTTCATGCTTTCTACCATGCCCTGAGTAATCAGTTCCGGAGCCGGTTTGCCGGGAATAAGTGCAGTGGTGATAATAATATCCACCTCCATTGCCTGGCGGGCAAATAACTCCATTTCAGCGGAGATAAATTCCTTACTCATGGTTTTGGCATAACCCCCTGTCCCTGAGCCTTCTTCTTTAAAATCCAGCATTAGAAACTCGGCATCCATACTTTCAACCTGTTCTTTAACTTCTGGCCGTGTATCGAATGCGCGTACTATTGCACCCATGCTTTTTGCTGCCCCTATTGCCGCCAGGCCAGCAACACCGACACCAATAACCATTACTTTTGCAGGCGGCACCTTACCTGCTGCGGTAATCTGTCCGGTAAAAAAACGTCCAAAGTGCTGTGCAGCTTCGACAACAGCTCGATAACCGGCAATATTAGACATGGAACTCAGTGCATCACATTTTTGCGCCCGCGAGATACGAGGAATGCAGTCCATTGCCAGGACGGTGGCTTTTTTTGCCGTTAAGCGCTGTAATAAATCTTCATTTTGTGCGGGCCAG